>CAMZLT010000114.1 GCA_947311745.1 uncultured Flavobacteriaceae bacterium
TGAAAAATCGAATTTTGCCGAGTTTGTAGAAAATAGTTTAAATGAATTAGGTGTAAATCCAATTTTATGTCGTGCTGGTAGAGATTATTGGGAATTCCATCAAGGTAGTGCTTTAGTACGAATATTTACGGTAAACAACAATTATTTATTTGCTACTTCACCTTTAAATAAAGTACCAAAAGAAAATTTAGACGCGCTATTAACCTATCTAACCTCCGATAAGGAAACCCCTTATATTTTAGGAATTTATAAAAATAAAATTTTTGTTTCTTATCGTACGCATTTATCGGATATTTATTCGGAATTAAAAGACCAAATAAAAGAAAACATAAAAAAATTAGCTTTAAAAGCAGATGAATTAGATGATTTCTTTAAAGACACATACGGCTGTGAAATGTCTATGGAAAGTAAAATCGAAACAGATACCGATTTAGTTGGTTCCATACAAAATGCTGCTGAAGAAAAAACAGAACAAAATACAGAAATAAAAACCAAAGAAACTACTGATAATCCTGTTGAAAAACTAAAAAAATTAAAAGCTCTTTTTGAAATGGAATTAATTACCGAAAAGGATTATAACGAAAAGAAAAAAGAAATTTTAGACACTATGTTATAATGAATGATTAATTTTATTTTAGCATAGCATTGGCAAAACGAAGTGAAATTTTAATGTAATGATATATTTTACAGTTGTTTGATAAGATAAATTGTTTTGTCTGTTCTAATAAATAACTAGTTATTCGATTAATTTTACACTAAATCTAGCTACATTAACCTATTGTTACATTGCTACATTAAACAAAACAGATGCAAAAAATTTTAAACCAAAAACAACTAAAAAAAGCAGACGAAATTACCATAAAAAAAAAGCAAATTACTTCCTTAGATTTAATGGAACACGTAAGTAAACAATGCTTTGATTGGATTCACAACAGACTGCAAGGAAATCCAATACCAATACATGTATTTTGTGGTATAGGAAATAATGGTGGAGACGGCTTAACTATTGCAAGAATGCTAAAAAAACACAGCTATAACATTGAAGTGTATGTCGTGAATTTTAGCGAAAAAAGAGCCAATGACTTCTTAAAAAACTACGAAAGATTAAAAGAATTAGGCTTATGGCCAAAAACCATTAACACAACAAATGATTTGCCTACAATTTCGGAAAATGATATGGTTATAGATGCTATATTCGGAATAGGTTTAAACAAATCACCAAACGGAATAGCTAAAGAAACCATACAACACATTAACCAATCTAATGCGTATGTGTTATCCATAGACATCCCAAGCGGTTTATTTATGGATAGACCAATTTTAGATGAAAATTCAGTAATAAAAGCATCTCAAACACTAACTTTTGAAACACCAAAACTTGCTTTTTTCCTACCAGAAAATGAACTTTTTTCGATAAATACCGAAGTTATTCCCATAGGATTAAACCAAGAATTTATTCAAAATGAAAAAACTAGCTTTCAAGTAATTGAAAAACAAGACATTCTACACAAATATAAATTTCGCAATAAATTTTCGCATAAAGGAAATTTTGGACACAGTTTAATTATCGGAGGAAGTTTTGGCAAAATAGGAGCTACTATACTTGCATCAAAAGCTTGTTTAAAAATTGGTTCAGGACTTGTTACAGCTTATATACCAAAATGTGGCTATACCATTTTGCAAACTGCAATTCCGGAAGTTATGGCAGAGGTAGATTCAGAAAATGAATTGGAACATTTTAATTTTAAAACCAAACCAAACGCTATCGGAATTGGCATCGGAATGGGAATATCCAAAAAAACACAAAAAGGATTTACACAATTTTTAAAAACAAACAAAATACCTTTAGTAATAGATGCCGATGCTATAAATATTCTTGCAAAAAATGAGGATTTACTAAAACATATTCCTAAAAATAGTATTTTAACACCACATCCTAAAGAATTAGAACGACTAATAGGAAAATGGGAAAACGATTTTGAAAAATTAGAAAAAATCAAAACTTTTAGCACAAAGTACTCTCTAATTTTAATTGTAAAAGGACATTTTACTGCAATTGCATTTAAAGATAAAATATACTTCAACCAAACAGGTAATCCTGCATTGGCAACCGCAGGAAGTGGCGACGTTCTAACAGGTATGCTTACTGGTCTTTTAGCACAAGGCTACACTAGTTTTGATGCCAGTATTATTGCCGTGTTTTTACACGGAAAAACCGCAGATATTGCACTAAATACACAGGTTTACGAAACATTTATCGCTAGTGATATTTTAGAAATACTACCACAAGCATTTACAGATTTATTTGCTAAAGAAATGGAAAAGTAACACCTTATTAACAAGTAGATTTATTCAAAATAATTAAAGCCGCTAAGACTCCTGGAATCCATCCTAAACAAGTTAATATGAAAACTAAAATGAACGAACCACAACCTTTATCTATAATTGACAAAGGCGGAAAAATAATTGCTAAAATCACACGAAATAAAGACATATTTTTTTATCTTTATGACGGAAATTCAATTAAAATGTTACAGAAAATTAAAAAATAAACCATGCAAACACTAATTATAGCAGGAGGTTCTGGGTATTTAGGGAAAATTCTAATCAATTATTTTAAAACAGCATACAAAATAATTATTATTACTAGAGCTAAAAGCAACGTTTCTAATAAAATTCAATACATAAACTGGAATGATAATTGGCAAAAGCACCTAAATACAGAAAGCATACTTCTAAATTTTTCAGGTAAAGCAATAAATTGTCTGTTTACAAAAAAAAATAAAGAATTACTTATAAATTCAAGAGTAAACACAACTATCAAACTAAATAAAGCTATTGCCGAAAGTGAAAATCCTCCAAAACTTTTTATCAATGCTTCAGGAATTTCTATCTATAAAGAAACTTATAAAACCAATTACGATGAGTATAATTTTGAATACCAAAATGATTTTTTAGGCAATTTATCGCAAAAATGGGAACAAGCATTCTACCAAACAAAAACACCAAAAACACGAAAAGTAGCTATTCGGATTTCACCAGTTTTAGGAAAAGAAAGCAATGCCATAAAATCGCTTTTACCAATAATTAAACTAGGGCTTGGCGGAAAACAAGGTAATGGCAAACAACTATTTCCGTTTATACACCAAACCGATTTTGTCAGAGCAATTGAGCATATTATCAAAACGAAATCACTAACAGATTCTATTAACCTCATCGCTCCTACTCCTACAAATAACAAGAATTTTATGCACATTTTTAGAGAACAATTAGATGTTAAAATAGGTATTCCAACTCCTGCTTTTCTATTACATATTAGCAAATATATAACCAAAGTAGAACCTGAATTAATCCTTACTAGCTCGTTTGCTAATCCTAAAAAATTAACCGATAGCAATTTTACTTTTGAATATTTTGACATTACTTCCGCTTTAAGCGAAATAATTAATTAACCCTAATTATTAATAGGTTTTCGTTATGAAAAGTCAAAATACCAATAAAATTGGAAAGCGCAGAAGTTTTTTAGTGAAGGAATTGTATCCCAATTTTGAGCTAAATAAATTTTGAGCATTTTCAATTATAGCAAGTAGTTTGGCTTTGTAATAGAAAATTTGTGAATAATTAGGGTTACTATATTTAAACAAAAACTATATATTTGCAATTCTTTAAAAATAGAAAGAAAATGCAATTATCCGAACAAGAAATCGTTAGACGAGAGTCCTTACAAAAATTACGTAATTTAGGTATAAATCCGTATCCAGCAGCGGAATTTAAAGCGACTGCAAAAGTCAAACAGGTTTTGGATAATTTTGACAATTTCGAAGGTAAAGAAATCGTTCTTGCAGGACGGATTATGAGCAGACGTATTATGGGGAAAGCTTCTTTTGCAGAATTAAAAGATGGCTCTAGTAGAATGCAAATTTACTTTAATCGCGATATTCTTTGCCAAAGCGAAGACAAAACTATGTACAACGAGGTTTTTAAAAAATTACTGGATATTGGCGATATTATCGGAATAAAAGGCGAAGTTTTTAAAACAAAAGTTGGCGAAACCTCTGTAAAAGTAAAAGAACTTACTGTTTTATCAAAATCATTACGACCAATACCAATTGCTAAAACCGATGCCGAAGGAAAAATACACGATGCTTTTACCGATCCTGAATTGCGATATAGACAACGATATGTGGACTTAATTGTTAACGATCACGTTAAAGATACTTTTATAAAACGAACCAAAATAACCAATACTATTCGTCAGTTTTTTAACGAACGGGATTATATCGAAGTAGAAACACCTATTTTGCAACCAATTCCTGGAGGAGCAGCTGCAAGTCCGTTTATTACACATCATAACGCATTAAATATCCCGTTGTATTTGCGAATTGCAAACGAACTGTATTTAAAACGCTTAATCGTTGGTGGTTTTGATGCAGTTTACGAATTTTCAAAAGATTTTCGTAACGAAGGAATGGACAGAACACACAATCCAGAATTTACGGTAATGGAACTATATGTTGCCTACAAAGATTATAATTGGATGATGAATATGACCGAAGAACTACTCGAAAGAATAGCCATAGAATCCAATAATAGTACAACGGTAACTTTTGGCGAACACCAAATAAATTTCAAAGCACCTTATGCTAGAGTTCCTATTTTAGAAGCCATAAAAGAACACACAGGTTTTGACCTTAACGGAATGAACCAAGCTCAATTAATAGAAGTTTGTAAAAAACTAGATATTGAAGCAGATGAAACTATGGGAATTGGAAAACTTATAGACGAAATTTTTGGTGAAAAATGCGAACACAACTACATTCAACCAACTTTTATAACCGATTATCCTAAAGAAATGAGTCCGTTGTGTAAAGAACATCGTAAGGATAACAGACTAACCGAACGCTTTGAATTAATGGTTGCAGGAAAAGAATTGGCAAATGCCTATTCGGAATTAAACGATCCTATTGACCAAAAAGAACGTTTTGAAGAACAATTACGCCTTTCGGAAAAAGGAGATGACGAAGCAATGTTTATCGATCAAGATTTTGTTAGAGCATTAGAATACGGAATGCCTCCAACCTCTGGTATTGGTATCGGAATTGATCGTTTAACTATGTTCATGACAAATAATTCGTCTATACAAGAAGTATTGTTTTTCCCACAAATGCGACCAGAAGTACACAACAAACCAAGCGTAGAATTAAACGAAGAGGAAAAAGCCGTTTTAGAAATTTTAAAGAAAAAAACTAAAATAACACTAACCGAACTTAAATCTGAAAGTGGCTTAAGCAATAAAAAATGGGACAAAACCATTAAAAAGCTAACCAAAAACAAACTTGCACAAGTTACAAAAACCGATGATGGTTTGTTTGTTGAGATAGTTTTGTGATGTAGAGTTTAGTTTGCAGTATCTATATCATTTTCTCTTTCAAAAAAGTAGCTGTATATGATTTTTTATTTTTGATAAACTGTTCTGGTTTTCCTTGAAAAATAAGATTTCCGCCTTTTTTCCCTCCTTTCAAGCCTAAATCAATAATATAATCGGCACATTTAATTAACTCGATATTGTGTTCTATTACAATTATAGAATGACCATTGTCTAGCAAAGCATAAAAAGATTTTACCAATTTATTTATATCATGAAAATGCAAACCTGTTGTTGGTTCATCAAAAATAAACAAGGTTTCTTTTGCATTTGAACCTTTAATTAAAAACGAAGCAAGTTTTATTCGCTGTGCTTCTCCTCCTGACAAGGTAGAAGACGCTTGTCCTAACTGCACATAACCTAGACCAACATCTTGCAAAGGTTGCAGTTTTTTTACTAATTTAAAATCCTCGGTTTCTTTGAAAAACACAAGTGCTTCGTCAATAGTTAACGATAAAATATCGGCAATAGATTTTTTATTGTACAATACTTCTAAAACTTCTTTTTTAAAACGTTTTCCTTTACAGACTTCGCAAGGTAGATGTACATCAGCCATAAATTGCATTTCTACCGTTACTTGTCCTTCGCCTTTGCAAGTTTCACAACGACCACCATCTACATTAAAGGAGAAATGTTTTGGTTGAAAATTACGAATTTTAGACAGTTTTTGATGTGCAAAAATACTACGAATATCATCGTAAGCCTTAATATACGTAACAGGATTAGAACGACTAGATCTTCCTATAGGATTTTGATCTACAAATTCAATCTCTTTTATACCATTTATTGCTCCTTTTAGTTCGGTAAATTCACCTATTTTATCGCTATATTGATGCAAGTGTTTGTGTATTGCAGGATATAAAATATTTTTAACTAAAGTACTTTTTCCACTACCAGAAACACCTGTTATTACTGTTAAATTATGCAGTGGAAATTGCACATCTATATTTTTTAGATTATGCTCTCTTGCTCCGATTATTTCGATAAATTTTTTGGATGCTCTACGTTTTTTTGGCACTTCAATTTCTAATGTACCTTTTAAATATTTTCCTGTTAAAGTATTAGATTTTACGATTTGTTTAAATGTTCCTTCAGCAACTAATTCACCTCCAAACGAACCTGCTTCAGGACCAATATCAAAGATATAATCTGCTTGCTTCATTATATCCTCATCGTGTTCTACCACAATAACGGTATTACCCAAATCTCGCAAATTTTTAAGCACTTTGATTAATTTTTCGGTGTCTTTTGGATGCAATCCTATACTTGGCTCGTCTAAAATATACATCGAACCAACTAGTGAACTTCCTAAAGATGTTGCTAAATTTATACGTTGTGATTCTCCTCCAGACAAAGTATTTGAAGCACGATTTAGATTTAGATAATTTAAACCTACATCGTTTAAAAACTGAATTCTATTTTTAATTTCTACCAATAAACGTTTCGCTATTTCGGTATCGTATTTATTTAATTTTAAATTCTGAAAAAATTCTTGTAATTCATCTAAAGGTAAATTAATTAATTGCGATATAGTTGCATCACCAACTTTTACATAATCCGTTTCGGTTCTAAGGCGATTTCCGTTACAAGAAGTACAAACTGTTTTTCCACGATACCTTGATAACATTACGCGAAATTGTATTTTATAACTTTTCTTTTCTAAATATTTAAAAAAGGCATGTAATCCTTTAAAATAGGGATTTCCTGTCCATAATAATTCTTTTTGCTCCTCGGTTAATTCAAAATATGGTTTATGAATCGGAAAGCCAAATTCAAAAGCATGAGCAATCAATTCCTCTTTATACTTTAAGGATTTTCCTGATTTCCAAGGAGCAATAGCATCCTCATAAATAGATAATGACGTATTAGGTATAACCAAAGATTTATCAATTCCGATAACGTTACCATAGCCTTCGCACGTTTTACAAGCACCATACGGATTGTTAAAACTGAAAAAATGCATATTTGGCTCTAAAAATTTTATACCATCAAGTTCAAATTTATTATTAAAATCTGTTTTAGAATTATCGGAAAGATTTATTAAGCTACAAGCACCTTTACCTTCAAAAAATGCTGTCTGAACCGAATCCGCCAAACGATTATAAAAATCCTCATTATGCGAAACAACCACTCTATCTACAACAATATAAAAATGCTTTGCTTTCTTTATTTTTTTTATTATTTCTTTTTCGATTGGTGTTTTAATTCGTAAAACCTCATCATCTACCATAAACCGAACATAACCTTGCTGAATTAACACATTTATGTGCTTTTCGGTACCCTTATTTAATTCTATTTTTGCTAGTAAAAGTAATTTTGTTTTTTCGTCGGTTTCTTTAACAAAATTTACCACATCAGCAATAGTATCTTTTTGTACTATTTTATTAGAAATTGGTGAATATGTCTTTCCGATTCTTGCAAAAAGCAGTTTTAAATAATCGTAAATTTCGGTAGTTGTACCAACCGTAGAACGCGGATTTGTACTATTTACTTTTTGTTCAATAGCAATTGCAGGTGAAATACCTTTTATATAATCTACCTTAGGTTTGTTTAATTTTCCTAAAAATTGTCTAGCATAACTAGATAAACTTTCTACATATCTACGTTGTCCTTCTGCATATAAGGTATCAAAAGCTAAACTAGATTTTCCTGAACCACTTAAACCTGTAATTACAATTAATTTATTTCTCGGAATTGCCATATCTAACCTCTTAAGGTTATGCAATGCAGCTCCTTTTATTAAAATATAATCTATCGGATTTAAAGAATCAATATTTTTAGACATCAAATTATTTTATAAAAAACAAAGATATATTTTTTACTTTTACCAAGTGGAAAATTATAACACATTCCGAAAAATAATTCATATAGATATGGATGCTTTTTTTGCTTCAGTTGAGCAAATGGACAATCCTGAATTAAAAGGAAAACCAATTGCTGTTGGTGGTGGTGGCGAACGTGGTGTGGTTGCTGCTGCAAGCTACGAAGCACGAAAATTTGGTGTCTATTCTGCAATTAGTGGTGTCATTGCACGGAAAAGATGTAAGAATTTAATCTTTGTAAAACCACGATTTGATAGATACTCGCAAATTTCTAAACAAATAAAACTTATTTTTAAAGATTATACCGATTTAATAGAACCACTATCGCTAGACGAAGCATATTTAGACGTAACCATTAATAAAAAAGGAATTGATTCTGCAAGTAAAACAGCAAAAGAAATACGACAACGCATACAGCGAGAAATTGGTCTAACAGCATCTGCAGGAATTTCAGTAAATAAATTTTTAGCTAAAATTGCGAGTGATTACAACAAACCTAACGGACAAAAAACTATTTTACCAGAAGAGGTTATTCCGTTTTTAGAAAAATTACCTATCGAAAAATTTTACGGAATTGGTAAAGTTACCACAACCAAAATGTACAATTTAGGCATTTTTACAGGAAAAGATTTAAAAAGTAAAACCGAAGAGTTTTTAATTAAACATTTTCATAAATCAGGTGCTTATTATTACCAAATTGTACGAGGTATCCACAATAGTAAAGTACAACCAAACCGAATTAGAAAATCCGTTGCAGCAGAACATACCTTTACTACAAATTTAACCTCGGAAGTTTTTATGATAGAAAAGCTAGAAAAAATAACAATTGAATTAGAAAAAAGACTAAAAAACGCTAAAGTTGCAGGAAAAACAATCACCTTAAAAATAAAATATAGCGATTTTACACAACAAACACGAAGCAAAACACTTGCCTATTTTATAAAAGATAAAACCTTAATTTTAGAAACGGTAAAGGAACTTCTATATCAAAAACCAATAAAAAAATCTGTTAGATTATTAGGAATTTCAGTAACCAATCTCAATATAAATACTAAAAAGAAAGAAACGATAGCCAACGTACAATTAAAATTTAAATTTGATTGAAAAATCAATTTATATTTCGCGAAAAAGTTACAAAATATACGTACATTTGTTACGCAAAAAATAGCACTAAAAAAGTGCGTTTAAAAATCAACTAATGCAAACAGATTCCTTTTTACAAAGACACTTAGGTTCTAAAGAAAATGAAATTTCCGAAATGCTAAAAACCATTGGTGTTTCCTCGTTAGAACAATTAATAGATGAAACTATTCCAAATGATATTTTACTTAAAAACGAATTGGATTTACCAAAACCAATGAGTGAAATTGAATTTGCAAATCACATTAACCAACTTTCAAATAAAAATAAAGTCTATAAAACCTTTATCGGAATGGGGTATCACGCTGCAATTTTACCAGCAGTCATTCAACGAAATATTTTTGAAAATCCAAGTTGGTACACTTCTTATACTCCATATCAAGCTGAAATTTCGCAAGGTAGATTAGAGGCACTACTGAACTACCAAACCATGGTTAGCGACTTTACAGGGTTTGAAATGGCAAACTCATCCTTACTAGACGAAGGTACAGCAGCAGCTGAAGCTATGATTATGCTTTTTAACGCACGTAGCAGAGCTCAAAAAAAAGCAAATACAAATGTATTTTTTGTATCGCAAGAACTTTTACCTCAAACTATTTCCATACTAAAAACACGCTCTGAACCACTAAATATTGAATTGGTTATTGGCGATCACGAAACCTTTACTTTTAATGAAAATGTGTATGGTGCAATCGTACAATATCCTGCTAAAAACGGACAAGTTTACGATTATACTTCCTTTATTGAAAAAGCACATGCAAACGAATCTAAAGTAATTGTTGCAGCAGACTTACTAAGTTTGGCAATGCTAAAATCTCCAGCAAAAATGGGTGCAGATGTAGCTGTTGGTACAACACAACGTTTTGGAATTCCGTTAGGCTTCGGAGGACCACATGCTGCATATTTTGCAACTTCCGAAACATATAAACGACAAATTCCTGGTAGAATTATTGGTGTTACGCTAGATGCAAACGGTAATAGAGCCTTGCGTATGGCATTGCAAACTAGAGAGCAACATATAAAACGCGAAAAAGCAACTTCTAACATATGTACAGCACAGGTACTACTTGCTGTTATGGCAGGAATGTATGCTGTATATCACGGACCAAATGGTATAAAATACATTGCTAGAAAAATCCACTCCTTAACCAATACATTAAACGAAGGAATTTCGAAATTAGGATTATCACAAAAAAACACTTCCTTTTTTGACACCTTAAAAGTAAGCGTTAGCAATGCCACTAAAGTAAATTTTATTGCACAACGCAGTGAAATAAATCTTTTAATTATAGATGATGAAACCGTAGGAATTTCTTTAAATGAAACAACTACCATTGAGGATGTTAATACTATTTTAAATGTACTTGCTGAAGCAGAACACAAAGATAGTATAAGCATGGATCACTGTTCTATTTGTTCTAGCATTCCTAAAAAATTAGAACGAAAATCAAATTATTTAACTCATTCTGTATTCAATTCGTACCATTCGGAAACTGAAATGATGCGTTATATTAAAAGGTTAGAACGAAAAGATATTTCACTTACCGATTCGATGATTTCTTTAGGTTCATGCACCATGAAATTAAATGCAGCTTCCGAAATGCTTCCATTAAGTTATGGTAATTGGAATAATATTCATCCATTTGTACCAAAAAATCAAGTTTTAGGTTACCGAGAAATGTTACACACTCTAGAAGAACAACTAAATGTTATTACTGGTTTCTATGCAACATCGCTACAACCAAATTCTGGTGCTCAAGGCGAATATGCAGGATTAATGGTAATTAGAGCATTTCATAAATCTAACAACGAAGGACATCGTAATATTTGTTTAATTCCTGCTTCTGCACA
>CAMZLT010000115.1 GCA_947311745.1 uncultured Flavobacteriaceae bacterium
AATTCTTCATATTCACCAGTTTTTACGCCGCATTTCCCTTTATAATGCACCAAAACAGTACATTGTTCTGCTTGAATATAATCGTGTTCACAAACATCTATCAATGCATCTATTACGTAATCAAAAGTATGCACATCATCGTTAAATAAAATAATTTCATGCTGTGGGACTTCCTGCTCTAGTACAGCAACATCTTTTTGTTCTTGAATTTTTTCTTTTGTACTCATAACATATTATAGATAAAAATTTAGTTTCTTATTTGACAGTCTAAATATACAATTAACATACCAAATTTACCATTTTTTAAACGGATTTTTACTTAAAACCGAATTGTAATACTTAATATCTCCTGTAACTTCTTTACCTAACCATTTTGGTTTAGAAAAAGATTGGTTTTCATGTTCTAATTCAATTTCTGCAAGAAGTAAACCTTTATTTTTCCCTTTAAAAATATCTACTTCAAAAGTAAAGCCTTCGTGTTTTACAAAATATCTTGTTTTATTAATAATGTGTTTTTTGCAGTGTTTTAAAAGTAGTTCTGCTTCTAAAATGGATATCTCTTTTTCCCATTCAAATCTAGTTGTTCCACTTTTATTAGAAAGACCTTTTACGGTTAAAAAACCAGTATTATTAATAATTCTAATACGTACAGTTCGTTTTTTATTAGTGCTTAAAAAACCTTGTTTTATAGTGTGATTTTTATAGCTTTCGGCAATAAAATCGGTGTTTAAAACTAAAAATTTTCGTTCAATTTCGGTGTGCATATATTTTTATAAAGCTATTCTTTTCTTTTTACAAGTACTCTTGACATAAGTTGTATTATATTTGCTAAAATACTCTATTCTTAGATAATATGCTTTTTAGTAGTGCCATTTTTTTATTTCTTTTTTTGCCTTTGGTATTAGTAATGTACTATATATTACCAAAAAAACTAAAAAATACTTGCTTGTTATTGGCAAGTTTGGCTTTTTACACTTTTGGCGAAAAAGAATTGGTTTTAATTATTTTAGCATCTACAATTGTAGATTTTTTTGCTGGAATAATCATAGATAAAGGCTATAAAAAAGCAGGTTTATTCTTATCCGTTTTTATTAATTTATCTTTTTTAATATACTTTAAATATGCTACATTTCTATTTGAAAATTACAACCAATTTTTAGATGTATTAGGAATCGCTTCTGCTAAAATACGTACTTTACCAAGCATTGTTTTACCTTTAGGTATTAGTTTTTACACTTTTCAAACTATGTCCTATACCATTGATGTATATCGTGGTAATGTAAAAGCAAACCGAAATTTTATAAATTTTGCAACCTATGTAACCTTGTTTCCGCAATTAATTGCTGGTCCGATTGTTAGGTATAAAGATATTGAAAAACAATTAATTAATAGACATCCAAACATAAATCAATTTTCGGAAGGGGTAGAACGATTTATTATTGGTCTTGCAAAAAAAATGATTATTGCTAATACTTTAGCATTTCTTGCAGACACCATTTTTAACACACCAATTGCATTAACTTCTAGTTATGTTGCTTGGATTGGAATTATCGCTTACGCATTTCAGATTTATTACGATTTTTCTGGATATTCGGATATGGCAATTGGTTTAGGAAAAATGTTTGGATTTGAATTTTTAGAAAATTTTAAGTATCCATATTTAGCAAAATCTATTAAAGAATTTTGGCGACGTTGGCATATTTCATTATCCACTTGGTTTAGAGATTATCTCTACATTTCACTTGGAGGAAACCGAAAAGGGAAAATCCGAACGTACATAAATCTAATTATCGTTTTTTTTATTACAGGATTATGGCATGGAGCAAGTTGGAATTTTATAGTTTGGGGATTATTACATGGATTTTTCTTAATTTTAGAACGCTTAGGTTTGGATAAACTCCTCTTAAAATTAGGAAAACCTATTTCGCATATTTACACCATTTTGGTTGTGTTAATTGCTTGGGTATTTTTTAGAGCAGAAACAGTTTCCCAAGCATTGCTTTATATCCAAAAAATGTTTGCTTTTAAGACCATACCAAACGTAGCGTTTATCGATTTTTATGTAACAAAAGAAGTGCTATTTGCATTTTTATTGGCAATTATTTTTAGTTTTCCTATTTACACAAAAATAAATGATAAATTTCGTAACAATTTGTATTTTAGTTATCTAAAACCTGTTTTGCTACTGTTTATTTTTATAATTTCGGTAATGTATATTGCTATTGATTCGTATAATCCGTTTATTTATTTTAGATTTTAATGCAAAAAAACACCAGACATATCGTTTTAATAATCGGATTTCTATTTCTGCTTAGCTTACCAACAATAGTGCAAATATTCAACTTGGAGTTTAAATATTTAGATAATGAAAATCATAAAAAAACAGATTTCCCTAGTTTAAATCTTAAAAAACCACAATTTTTTGTTAGAAAATTCAAATCGTATTATCGCGATAATTTTGGTATGCGAAACACCTTGTTGCATTCCTATTTAAATTTAAAAAACAATGTTTTGGAAGAGAGTCCGTTACCATCAAAAGTTATTATTGGTAAGGATAATTTTTTATTTTTAGGAAATAGTTTTAGCAATACTGTAAACGAAAGTTTAGGCTTTGATTTGTTTAGTTTAGAGGAATTACAAAAAATTGAAAAGACTACTTTGGAGAAAAAAAAATGGTTAGAAACGCAAAATATTAAATTTTATATTGCCGTAGCTCCAAGTAAACATAGCGTTTATTCTGAAAAATTACCGTTTCGTTTCCCAAAAATAAAAACCCGAAAAGAACAACTTTTAACGTACTTAAAAAACACAATAGATTTTGAAATTATAGATTTAGGAAAACAGTTCCAAAAACAAAAAACAAAAAACAGATTGTATCGTAGATATGACTCTCATTGGAATGATATTGGAGCTTTTTATGCTTCACAAACCTTATTAAATAGAATAAGATTAGATTTTGATATAAAAAATAATTCTTTTTCAG
>CAMZLT010000116.1 GCA_947311745.1 uncultured Flavobacteriaceae bacterium
AACTCTTTAGAGCTAATTTAAGAGGGGTGGCTGATACAACTTTTTTCCTTTTTAGATTGCACAAACTTTTTGCCTAATCCCCATAAAAAATATGTGACCCTTAAAATATCACTGACAATTAACGATTTGTTATCTTCTAACCAATTTAATAGTAATTTTTGATTTTTTTTAGAAAATTCATTTGCGAAAGTCCTTCTTGAATCTTTGGGGTTTTTTATTGTAGGTTCAATTTCGCCTGTATATTTTTTTAGTAAAGTACTGATATAAATAGGTATTTCCCACATATCAATATATTTGTCAATCCATCTTTTATCAATTTGGTTAAACCCTTTAAGATTACTCACTAATTTAACTTGAATATTTTCAGCATCTATTGATTCTTTTAGTTTTATAGTGATTTGAACTTGAACATCTGCTTTATAACCAGACAAAATCATGGCCTTAACATATTCAATATATTCAAGTTTGTATTCCATTAGTATCAACCAACTTTGTGCTATTTTGTCTTGTTTCCAGTTGTTGAACTTCTCTACTATGTCTTTTTCGTTTTTGAATCCGTTTTTCGCTGTTTGTGAACCTAATTTTTGTTCTTTGTTCATTATCTCTTATTGTTTGAATAATTTCTTGAATAATATGTTGTAAAACATTTATTGATACGCTATTTCCAAATTGTTTCTGTGCTTGTGAAATACTGTTTGGATAAATAAAGTTTTCAGGAAACCCTTGTAATCTCGCACATTCTCTTGGTGATAATTTTCTTATTTTATTATTGATTTTATAAAGCCCTGTTTTTGAACCAACACCACCACCATACGCAGATAGTGTAATTGAATGTCCTTGAGTGTGATAGATTCGTTCACCTTGACCTCCTTTATTAACTTTACCAATTTGAATTGGTTTATTTGGTAATTCTTGGTTTCCGAATAAATCCGTTTTTATTTGATAATTTTTATAGAATGAAATATCGTCACGTTCTACAATTTTTGCATCTAAAGGTTCAATTTCTAATATGTCTTGAAGTTTTGAGCGTAAGTTTAAATTAGGAAAATTAAAAATAGGTTTTTCAAAGAAATCCAAATTAAAACATACTAGATAAACTCTTTCTCTATTTTGTGGTAGGCCAAAATTACTCGTGTTTAATATTTTATAATTTACTTGATAGTTTAATTCTTTAAGTATTTTTACAATTGTTTTTATGGTGTTTCCATTATCGTGTCTTACAAAATTCTTTACATTTTCTAATAATAATATCTTTGGTCTATGGTATTCAACAATTCTTGCAATGTCAAAAAAGAGCGTTCCTCTTGTATCTTCAAATCCTTGTTGCTTACCTGATATTGAAAATGCTTGACACGGAAAACCTCCGCATAAAATGTCGTGTTTAGGTATTTCATTGGCATTAATTTTAGTTATATCTCCAAAAGGTTTAAGGTGATGATTTAATTCATATGTTTCGGCTGCTTTTTTATCTATTTCAGATGCAAAAACACAAGTTGCACCATATGATTTTAGGGCATAATGAAAGCCTCCTATTCCTGCAAATAAATCTATAAATTTATATTCTTTAAGTGTTTTATTATTATCGGTAATGTCAATCATATTTTTTATGTCAAAGATAAATGTTTATTAGTAGTTTTAGTTCTGTTTTATTTTTTTTAAATTAGTTTTTATACCAACAGTTTTGTCAAAGCGATATTGTCGTGATATAAAGCTGTTGTAAAGTTATATTAATTTTTTGTTTTACCCTGTAAAATCACCACTATATTATTACTTAAAGTTTAGTAAATAAAACTATTAAAATACGTATTTTACACATTACAATAGTATTATTAGTCAAGTAAAGTTAACAATGTAGTTTCATCTGTTATAAAACTATCTTGTGTAAATAAGGCTTCGGAAATGTCTTGTTTTTCTTGTTGTATTTTTTGTATTTTTTCCTCAATAGTACCTTTAGTTATAAATTTATATACAAATACATTTTTTGTCTGTCCGATACGATGTGTTCTGTCAATTGCTTGTTGTTCTATAAACGGATTCCACCAAGGGTCAGAAATTATTACGTAATTTGCTGCAGTTATATTCAAACCGACACCACCAGCTTTTATAGAAATTAAAAAAGGCAATACACTAGCATTGTTTTGATATTCAGCTACAATATTTTGTGGATTTTTAGATTTTCCTGTTAGCATTTTATACGAAATACTATTCGATTCAAAATATTCTTTAAACAGATTTAAAAATGAAACATAAGATGAAAAAATAATAAATTTATGATTTTGAGCCATTAAATTTTCTATAAACGAAAGAATACTTTGATACTTGCCAGAATCGTAATCTAATTTAGTATTAATTAATTTAGGATGTAAAGCAATCTGTCGCAATTTGGTTAGTCCTGCTAAAACTTTTATTTTATTATTTTTATTTTCTTGCTTTAAAATTTCGTTTCTAATAGCCGATTTTTCTGATTCGTAAAAACTTTTCTGCTCTTTTAAAAGTTCGCAGTAATGTGTGTTAATAATTTTTTCAGGTAATTCTTTTGCCACATTTTCTTTAAGACGTCTTAAAATAAAAGGCTGTATAATTTGTTTTAAATTAGTAACTTCATCTGCTTCTGGGTTGTTTTTTATTTTTTGAATATACTCTTTGTTAAAAAAAGCATAATTACCTAAGAGTTCGGGGTTTAAAAAGTAAAATTGCGACCAAATATCGGATAGTTTATTTTCAAAAGGAGTTCCTGTAATGGAAATTTTATAGGTTGTATTTATTTTTGTTACGGCTTTAAAAATTAAAGATTTAGGGTTTTTAATTGCATGACTTTCATCTAATATAAAAAATGAAAATGTGTAATCTTGTAAAAAATCAATATCGTTTCGTATTACACCATAACTTGTAATTGCGATATGTTTTTTTTGAAAATTAGCTATAAATGTTTCTTTACGATTTGTGCCATAATACGAAAAGTACGATAATTCGGGAGCAAATTTACGCAATTCGTCTTTCCAATTCTGAATTAATACCCTTGGTAGAACAATTAGTGCTGTTTCAAAGGTTTCTACGGTTTCATTAACCGAAAATAAATCTAATTGACCGTTTATATTTGCAGATAAATTAGAATTTACTTCCTCAAAAAAGCGTTTTAGTAAAGTTAAAACCTGAAGTGTTTTACCCAAGCCCATATCGTCGGCAAGGCAAACCCCAAAATTGTTAAAAACTCTGTTGTGTAACCATTGATAACCGTACAATTGGTAATTGCGTAGTGTTGCGATTGATTTTTTTGGCAATGCAATTTCTTTAATAATTTTTAAGTTTTCAATATGTTGCTTAATATTTGCTTCTATTTCAAATACATTTTGACGATCTAACAAATGATAATTTTGTTTATGTAATTTGATTTGATTGGTTTTAGAAGTCCGTTTTGCAAACTCGGATAATTGCGAAAACCATTCTTTCGGAATTATAAAAATGGTATTGTCTGGTAATATATACTCTTGATTTTGGTTTAAAATATGTTCTTTAAAGTTTGTAAAAGGAAGTATATAATCTTTAATTTTTATTGAAATGCTTATATCAAACCAGTCGCGATTACTTTTTATAGTTGAAAGAATTTTTTCTCGTTCAAAAACGCTTTCTTTTTTTAGTAATCGGTTATTTATTTTAAATCCTATTTTAGATAGTTTTAAAAATAACGCATCGTTTTTCTTTAGAACTTCGTACGGATCGTTTGATTTTGTTTTAAGCGTAAAATACGTATCTAATTTTACAAAGCCTAATTCGTTTAAAATTTTTAAATATTCTTTTTCTTTTTGTTTGTTACGTTTTATTTGTTCGATAAAAAAATCGTCATCTTTTTCAATGATTTTAGAGAATATTTCATCGCTACCATAAAAAGTGGTTTTTTTATTGTTGTATAAAAAACTTACTGAAAAAATAATATTTCCGTGAATACTTTTTTCTAAATCTAAAATAGGAGTTAACTCAACTTTAGGTTTTATTATATCAATATTTTCTAATTGATAGTTAAATTTGTTTAAAGCATATCTAACAAATTTATTAAAAAATAATGCACTGGATCTGCTTGGTATAATTAGTTCGTTTTTAGTTTGAAATGGTTTTATTTTTTTACCATTAAATTTAGTATTATCAAATTGAAAAACGGAATTTTTATAAATAAGTAGTGGATTTTTATCGTTTAATACAATTGTTTTATTTAAAGGGATTTCTTTGTCATTTAGTAAAACATCTAAGTTATACGTAAAATAAAACGTACGTTCTTTTTCTTTTTTTGAAAAAACAAAATTGACGTTTAGTTTATTGTTTGAATACGTTAAAAAATCGTTTTCAAAATAATTTTTTTTTGATTTTTCATAGATAAATAGTGCAGGTTTGTTTTTTATTAATTCTTTGGTAATTATATCTTTAATAAAATCTATATTTTTAGTAATTACTTTTTTTTCTCTTGTTTCTAATTTTGTATAAAATTTGTCAAAACTTAGTTTTAGATGTTTTTTATTGTACTTTTTGTTTAGATTAGTATTGGTAAGTTTTTTTAAATTGTCAAAAATTAATCGTATCCATTTTTCATTTAAAAAATCGTATTTTTCAAAATCGGATTCGAATACTTGTGCTAAAATACTTACATATTTTTTGTCCGTATTCTCTTTAATTAAGTATGGTATACATAAATAATCAAAATAAGAATGCTTTTTAATGCCAAAAGCTACTTTAATTTTCATATTGAAAAAATATTGAATTTTGAGCAAATATAAAAAACTCCATAAATTTATATCTATGGAGTTTTTTAATTATTTGCAATATGTTTACTTTTTAAGCATTTGCATTTTCTTTTTTGATTAAATTCAAAGCAGAACCTTCTTTAAACCAAGCAATTTGCCCTTCGTTATAGGTATGATTTACTTGTATAGTTTCTTTTGAACCATCTTTATGCGTAATTTCAACCGTTAGAGGTTTGCCAGCAGAAAAATCATTCAAATCTACAAAGTCAAAAGTATCGTCCTCTTGAATTTTATCGTAATCTGCTTCGTTAGAAAAAGTCAGCCCTAACATACCTTGTTTTTTAAGGTTTGTTTCGTGAATTCGTGCAAAGGATTTTACAATAACAGCAACCACACCTAAATGTCTAGGTTCCATTGCTGCATGTTCTCTTGAAGAACCTTCACCATAATTATGTTCTCCTACAACTATTGAAGGGGTTTTTACTGCTTTATATGCACGAGCAGTATCTGGAACAGCACCATATTCATCAGTTAATTGATTTTTAACTTTATTGGTTTTTCCATTAAATTTATTAACCGCACCAATTAGCATATTGTTAGAGATGTTATCTAAATGCCCTCTAAAACGTAACCAAGGACCAGCCATTGAAATATGATCCGTAGTACATTTTCCTGCTGCTTTAATTAATAATTTAGCACCTTTAATTTCTTTGATTGGTTCAAAAGGTGTTAATAATTGTAATCTTTTAGAATCAGGACTAACGACTACTTCTACACCAGAACCATCAGCCATTGGAGCAACAAAGCCTGGGTCTTTTACATCAAATCCTTTTGGAGGTAATTCAAAACCTGTTGGCTCTTCAAACATTACTTTTTCACCATCTTTGTTAATTAATGTATCCGTCATAGGATTAAAATCTAATTTACCAGAGATGGCAACTGCTGCAACCATAGATGGGGATGCTACAAAGGCATGTGTATTTGGATTTCCGTCTGCTCGTTTAGAAAAGTTTCGATTAAACGAGTGTACAATAGTGTTTTTTGGTTGGTTTTCCGAACCTTCTCTTGCCCATTGTCCGATACAAGGTCCGCAAGCGTTGGTAAATATTTTTGCGTCTAATTTTTCAAAAATATCTAGTAATCCATCACGTTCTGCGGTATATCTTACTTGTTCAGAACCTGGGTTAATTCCGAATTCCGCTTTTGCAACCAATCCTTTTTCAACTGCTTGTTTTGCAATGGAAGCTGCTCTAGATAAATCCTCGTAAGAGGAGTTTGTACACGAACCAATTAAACCCCATTCTACATCTAAAGGCCAGCCGTTTTTAGTTGCTTTTTCGGTCATTTCTTTTCCTACTGGAGTTGCTAAATCTGGAGTAAAAGGACCGTTTAAATGAGGTTTTAGCGTGTCTAAATTTATTTCAATTACTTGATCGAAATATTTTTCTGGATTTGCATACACTTCATCATCACCAGTTAAATATGCTTTAATTTCGTTTGCGGCATCGGCAACATCTGCACGATTTGTTGCTCTTAAATATCTTTCAATAGATTCGTCATATCCAAAAGTAGAAGTGGTTGCACCAACTTCCGCTCCCATATTACAAATTGTTCCTTTACCAGTTGCAGACATAGATTTTGCACCTTCGCCAAAATATTCAATAATACAATCTGTTCCTCCTTTTGCAGTTAAAATCCCTGCTACTTTTAAGATAACATCTTTTGGAGCTGTCCAACCAGAAAGTTTTCCGGTTAATTTTACACCAATTAGTTTCGGAAATTTTAATTCCCAAGCCATTCCTGCCATAACATCTACCGCATCTGCACCTCCAACACCAATAGCTACCATACCAAGTCCTCCTGCGTTTACTGTGTGGCTGTCTGTACCAATCATCATTCCTCCAGGGAAAGCATAATTTTCTAATACTACTTGATGGATAATTCCTGCTCCAGGTTTCCAAAAACCAATTCCGTATTTATTCGAAACAGAACCTAAAAAATTAAAGACTTCACTTGAATTATTAATAGCATCTTGTAAATCTTTATCAGCTCCGATTCGTGCTTGAATTAAGTGGTCGCAATGTACCGTTGTTGGTACAGCTACTTCTTTTTTACCTGCTTGCATAAATTGCAGTAAAGCCATTTGTGCAGTTGCATCTTGACATGCAATACGATCAGGAGCAAAATCTACATAATCTTTACCTCTTTGGTATGCTTTTTTTGGTGTGCCTTCCCAAAGGTGGTTGTATAATATTTTTTCTGCTAGGGTTAATGGTTTCCCAACAACTTCACGAGCAGTATCTACATTTTTTTTCATTCTGCGATACACTCCTTTAATCATTTCGATATCAAATGCCATAAATAAGAATTTTAAATTTTTGCGAAATTACAAAAAAATGAGGAGTTTTAAAAGTGAAAAATGGCTTATTGCTATAAAATTTTTAATTCCGTAAAAACGACTTTCTAAATTGCGAATATTAAAATATTTTTGGTTTTTTTTAGTAAAATCAAAATGTATAAGTGGATTTAATTCGAAAAACTCATGCGTTTTTTATTATAAAGCCAAATTATTTGCTATAATTAAAAGTGCTCAAAATTCGTCAGGTTCAAAGTGAGTTAGACCAATACTAGCAGCATTTTGTCCTTTTGTAATGAGAAAAACTTCTAATTTTAAAATTGAATATTATGAGTTTTATAATTTACATTTTTTTTAACAGGTTGTTTTTGTAATTTGTAGTAATATTGCTGTATGATTAGAAATATTATTTTTGTTTTAGTATTTGCGGTTTCTTTTACAGGATTTTCACAAGAAAAAGAAAATTTGCCTACAAAATTAAAAGGAAAAGTTTTGGATGTAAAAACACGTTTTCCTTTAAAAAGTGCACATATTTTAAACTTAACCACAGTTATGGGAACTACCACAAATCGATATGGTAGATTTGAAATTACAGCAAAAAAAGGCGATGAAATTTATATTTCGTATATTGGTTATGAATCTGTAAAATTAATTGTAACGAATGATTTGTTACAAAATGAGGATTTGGAAATTGCCATACACGATAGAATTGTACAAATTGAAACTGTTGAAGTGAAAACACATAAATTAATAGGAGTTTTAGCTGTAGATGCAAAAGGTGTGCCTGAATCGCCACCAACTCGTGTACATATTAATGGTTTGCCACAAACTTATGAAACTGGTACACCAAGACCAAGAAATTACAATTCTGCTTTGGCTGCTGTTTTTAGTCCGATAGATTTTTGGTACCAAAAATTAGGAAAAAAACCTAGAGAATTAAAAAAACTGAATCAATTACGTAAAGATGATAAATTGCGTGATATAATGAAATCTAAATTTGATCGGGAAGTAATGTTACAGTATTTGGATATGAGCAGAAAAGAACTAAATCAAATGTTAAACGATTGTAACTATTCTAGGCGATTTATAAAAAAAGCTAGTGATTTGCAAATTGTAGATGCTGTATTGAATTGTTATGAAAATCAAAAAATCATTAACAAAGGAAAAGTAAAAAAAGAAACGGAACATTATAAAGAGGAAGGATAGTTTTAATCTATTTTATTTAACAGAAAAGCAATTAATTTTTCTAGTGCTTTTCCTCTGTGACTAATTGCTCCTTTTTCAAGAGAGTTCATTTCGGCAAAAGATTTTGAAAATCCTTTTGGTTTAAAAATAGGATCGTACCCAAACCCCTTTTTACCTTGTTTTTTTGTAAGAATTTCACCTTTACAAACACCTTCAAAAAGATATTCTTTTCCTTTGATAATTAAAGCGATGGAAGTCCTAAATTGTGCATTTCGATTTGTTTTATTTTTTAAATTAGACAGCAATTTTTGCATATTATTTTCTGAATTTGTAGTTTCTCCTGCATATCTTGCAGAATAGACACCAGGTTCGTTATTTAAAATTTCTACTTCCAATCCTGTATCGTCCGAAAAGCAATTATAACCATATTTTTCGTATATGTATTTTGCTTTTATCAAAGCGTTTTCTTGTAGTGTTTGTCCTGTTTCGGCTATTTCCTCAAAGCAATTAATATCTTTTAGACTTAATAATTTGATGGAATTTGGAAGTAATTCTTGTACTTCTTTTAATTTATTTGGATTGTTTGTGGCGAAAACGAATTGCATAATAGTTATTTTTTACAAAAATAAGGTCATTTTTTGATGAAATAGATAAAATGTATCTGTTTTTTTGGTTACATTCGTATTTTAAATTAAAACGATTTGTTACAAACACCAATAACATATTTAAAAGGAGTTGGTTCTGCTAGAGCAGAAATCCTTCAGAAAGAATTAGGTATTAAAACCTATGGTGATTTGGCAAATTTATTTCCGTATCGATATGTAGATAGAACACAATTTTATAAAACAAACCAGCTACACGCAATAGATACGGAGGTGCAAATTGTAGGAAAAATAATTCACTTAAAAGAAGTAAAACAAAAAAGAGGTAGCAGACTTGTAGCTACATTTTCTGATGATGTAGGAAGTATTGAACTAGTTTGGTTTAAAGGTATAAAGTGGATTAAAGAGAAATTAAAAATTAATGTTCCGTATGTTGCTTACGGAAAAACTTCGGTTTTTAATAGAAAATTTACTATTTCACATCCTGAATTAGAATTGGTTACAGAATATAAAAAAAACTTGCGAACAGCAATGCAAGCAGTTTATCCATCTACCGAAATGTTAACAAAAAGAGGTGTTAGCAATCGTGTTATTTCTAAAATGATACAGGAACTTTTTTTGACTATTAAAGGTAAATTTTCGGAAACTTTATCCAAAGATATTTGCGAAAAATTAGCATTGTATAGTAAAGATGATGCAATGTTTTCTATCCATTTTCCTAAAAGTCAAGCAGATTTAAGTAAGGCTCAATTTCGATTAAAATTTGAAGAACTTTTTTATATTCAGATGCAACTTTTACGAAAAAAACTATTGCATAAAACTAAAATTAAGGGATTTAAGTTTGATAAAGTAGGTAGTTATTTTAATGATTTTTATACAAATAACCTTCCGTTTACCTTAACTAATGCACAAAAACGCGTAGTTAAAGAAATACGGAAAGATATTAATACTGGTGCTCAAATGAATCGTTTGTTGCAAGGAGATGTTGGCTCTGGTAAAACAATAGTTGCGTTGTTGACGATGTTAATAGCTTTAGATAATGGTTTTCAAGCAACATTAATTGCACCAACTTCCATACTTGCTGCACAACATTATGAATCGATAACGGAATTGTTACAAAACACCAATATTACGGTTTCTATTTTACAAGGAAGCTCTAAAACTAAAGAGAGACGAATTATTCATCAGCAATTAGAATCTGGTGAATTGCAAATCCTTATCGGAACACATGCTATTTTAGAGGATAAAGTTATTTTTAAAAATTTAGGCTTGGCAATTATTGACGAGCAACACCGTTTTGGTGTAAAACAACGAGCTAAAATGTGGACAAAAAATACCTTTCCACCACATATTTTGGTGATGACAGCAACACCAATTCCTAGAACTTTACAAATGAGTTTGTATGGCGATTTGGATATTTCGGTAATTGACGAATTACCTCCTGGCAGAAAGGAAATACAAACACTTCATAAATATGATAAGAATAGATTGGCAGTTTTTAAATTTATGAAAGATGAAATTGCTAAAGGCAGACAAGTATATGTTGTATATCCTTTAATTCAAGAATCCGAAGCAATGGATTATAAAGATTTGATGGATGGTTACGAAAGTATTTCACGAGAATTTCCGATTCCGAAATATCAAATAAGTATTGTGCATGGCAAAATGAAACCCGAAGCCAAAGAATTTGAAATGAATCGGTTTATAAAAGGCGAAACACATATAATGGTAGCAACTACTGTTATTGAAGTTGGTGTAAACGTTCCGAATGCAAGTGTAATGGTTATTGAAAGTGCCGAACGTTTTGGTTTATCGCAATTGCATCAATTACGAGGTCGTGTTGGGCGAGGAGCAGACCAAAGTTATTGTATTTTGATGTCTAGTTTTAAGCTATCACCAGAGGCAAAACTTCGTTTAAAAACCATGACAGAAAGCAATGATGGCTTTAAAATTGCCGAAGTTGATTTAAAACTTCGTGGACCTGGAAATTTAATGGGAACACAGCAAAGTGGTATTTTAAATCTTAAAATTGCCGATATTGTTAAAGATAATAAAATTCTAAAATTAGCACGAGATGCTGCTAGTTATATCTTACAAGACGATCCAAATTTAGAAAAAGAAAAAAACAGAAGTATAAAACATACATACATTCAAATAACTAAAAAACAAGGGGTTTGGATGTATATTAGTTAATTTTTATTTTTAAAAATACAATTTATACTATTAATATTGTTATATTTGGAAACCGATTATTTATTTGAACATCTCTATGTTTTTTAAAAGAAACGCTATGAATAAATTCTTTTTTTTATTAATGCTGTTGTTATCCTTGTTTTGTTTTTCTCAAAATAACACGAAAATAGATAGCTTAATTCAGATTACTAAAACTAGTAAAAATGATAGTATTATTATGCATACGTATAATAAATTACGACGTGCTACTTATTATTCTAATGCTAAAGCTTCTGAAAAATACACTAAAAAATACTTAGAATATGCCGAAAAAATAAAGGATTCGCATAATATTGTTTTGGCTCATTTTTATTTAGGTAATGCAAGTGTAATGAGTGGAAATTACGAAAAAGCTTTGAATAAATATCTAATCGCAGCAAACTATTACGAACGAAAAAAGGACTCTAATAGATATTCTTCTGTATTAAATTCGCTTGGAGCTGTACATGAAAAAACAAAAAACGATTCTCTTTCTTTACATTATTATAAATTAGCTAGAAAAATGGGAAAATCTATTAAAAATTTTAAACGAAGTGGTATTGCTTCTATAAATATTGGTAATATTTATAATAATATGGGAGAATTTAAAAAAGCACTTTATTTTTCTGAGGATTCCGTTAAAGACTTAAAAAAACACGATAGCTATCAATCTTTTTTAACACTTGCCGAAATTAATTTGGCTTCCATTTATAATAATAGTAATAACTACAAAAAAGCTAACATACTGTATAATAAATTACTAAAAAAAATAGATAGTACTAAAGATTTATATAGCTATGCAGGTATATTATCAGGTAAAGGAATTGCTTTGTCTAGGCAAGGTGCTATAAAAAGAGCAAAACCTTTTTTAGAAAGTGCTTATCAAAAATTTAAAGCCAATCATTTTACAGATGAGTATTTTCAAATGATTCCTGAACTTATTTCGGTTTACAAAAAAATGAATAATACTAATAAAGTTATTGATTTATATGAAGAGTATATCACTTTAAAGGATTCTATTTTAAATAAAGAGCAAGATAAAAACATTGCAAATGCCATTCAAAAATACGAAACCGAAAAAAAAGATGCTCAATTGAAAGTTTTAACTTTAGAAGCCGAGAAAAATGAACAGCAAAAAAAGTTTTATTTCTATTTGAGCTTGTCTGGTTTGCTTATTATAGGTCTTATTAGCTTTTTTCTGTATAAAAATAATAAGACTACTAAAATATTAGCTTTAAAAAACTTACAGTTAAACAAAGCCTTGTCCGATAACGAAACATTACTTAAAGAAACGCATCATCGTGTAAAAAATTCTTTGCAAATGATTTCTAGTTTGTTATACTTACAATCGGAAAATATGGAAGATAAAAAAGCGGCATCATCGGTAAAGGATGGACAAATTAGAGTTAAATCTATGGCTTTAATTCATCAAAAATTATATCAAAAAGACAATTTAACAGGTGTTGAAGTTTCCGATTATATCAATGATTTGGCAAAGAGTGTTTTTCAATCGCATAATGTGCATAATGATGCTATTGAATTAAAAATTGATGTAGATAAAATGATTTTAGATATAGACACTATTACACCTATTGGTATTATTATAAATGAACTTATTGTAAACGCTCTAAAACACGCTTTTACCGAAAATAATAAAAACCCAACTATCTCTATTTTATTACATAAGAAGGATAGTGAATTAATTTTAAAAGTACACGATAATGGCAAAGGATTTACTTCAACAACCAAAAAAGAAAAATCATTTGGTATGAAATTAATCAAATCGTTATCGCGTAAATTAAAAGCCGATTTTTCTATTGAAAATAAAAATGGCACTTTAATAACCTTAATCATAAAACGATTTAGTATAAAATAATGACAAAGCGTATTTACATTGTAGAAGACGAACCTTTAATTGCCGATAGTATCGCACATGCACTAGAAAAAGAAGGTTATGAAGTTTGCGGTATTGCAGACAATGCTAAGGAAGCACTGTATGATATTGATGATTTACAACCTGATTTAATATTGCTTGATATTAATTTGGTTGGCAGTATTACAGGTGTAAAATTAGCAGAAAAGATAAATACTAAATTTAAAATTCCGTTTATATTTTTAACTTCTTTGTCGGATGAAAACACCATAAATCAAGTAAAAAAAACAAATCCTTCAGGTTTTATAAGTAAACCTTTTAACGAAACAGGTTTAAAATCTAATATTGAAATTGCTTTATTTAAATTTAATCAAGAAAAGGAAGAAAAGAAATTAATACAAAATTCATTTTTTATAAAAAATAAAGGCGAATTAATAAAAATTAATAAAACGGAGATTAATTATATTGAGGCTTATGATAATTACTCCAAATTAATTTGTGAAAAAAAAGAGTTTTTATTGAGTTTTACACTTAAAAATGTTACCGAAAAGTTAAACGATAAACGCTTTGTTCGTGTGCATCGGTCATATCTAATTAATAGTAATAAAATTCAGTCTCTTTTTGATGGATATGTTTTTATTGCAAATAAAAAAATCCCGATTGGAAAATCCTATAAAGAAAATTTAATGAAACATATTTCATTATTGTAATTTATTTACTCAAAAAAAAGTACCATTCACTAAAAAAACATTTGGTGTTCACCAAATAACGTCTTTACTAAACCTTTATTAAAGGTACTTTTATATCATTATAACTCAAAATAATGATCATTAAAAGTATTTCTACATCTAAAAATTTTATTATTCATACCGAAAATAATTCTGTTTGTACTATTGAAGTTACTACTTATTTAGGAACGACTGTTTTTAAAGACACAATTACGCCTGTTAATAAAACTATAAAAATAAAAGGATTAAATCCTGGTAAATATATTGTCAATATTTCAAATAATTCAAAATTATATCAACAACAATTAAATATTATGAAAAAAATAATTACACTACTTGCAATCTTAATTACAACTACATTTTTTGCACAACAAACCTACGTACCAGACGATAACTTTGAACAAGCGCTAATAGATTTAGGATATGATACTGTTTTAGATGATTATGTGCCAACAAATGTCGTTAGTTATATTCAAATTTTGGATATTCCTAATAAAGGGATATATGATTTAACGGGAATTGAAGATTTTGTAAATTTAGCTTACCTTTCTTTATGGGGAAATCATATAACAAGTATTGATTTAAGAAATAGTGTTGTTTTACAA
>CAMZLT010000117.1 GCA_947311745.1 uncultured Flavobacteriaceae bacterium
CATCTGCTACATTTCAAAACCCTTGAAATACTAAGGTATTCCTACGGATTTTAAAATTTCACATCTAAACAAAGCTAATTCCATGAATTTTTGCGGTTAACCAAAAGTTTGTGTCTTTGAACAAAGTTTAGTGATAAACCGAAAATTAAGTGCTCTAAAGTCCGTAATTCACATATTCAAACCATTGATAAAGTCTATAGTCAATACAGGTGTTTTATGTCAAACTAATACACAAAACCGTTTAATTTCTTTTGTAATAAAATAGCACTGCTATCTGAAAGGCTAGAAACAAAACAAGCAATATTTAACAACCGTTCGTAAAGCGAATCCGTTTTAGTTTGATATTCCTCGGGTAATAATCGTAGGATTAATGTATCATAATTTGTGGCATTTTGGTTGTACGCATTATTACTTGCTGTAATAAAAACATCTAGCAAATTTTTTATTACATGATATCCTGCAATTTCTTTTTCTACAACTTCGTTACTGCGATAAATTTTTTCTATTGAAACTTTAATAATATCGTTTATTTGTGCTTGGTATTTACTTTTTTCTAATAAAGATATAGAAAATTCGCCTTTTAAAATAGTTTTTTCATTTTTTAAAAATATAGAAACCGCTTCGTTAATTAAGGTATTTATTGCTAAAGCTCGTAAATAACTTAATCGATCTTTTTTGGTAGTTAATGCAGCGTATTTTTTTTTATTAATCGTATCTTTTACTAGTTTTATTAAGTATTCTAGAGCATATTCCTCTTGTACAAGTCCTAAATTTATACCATCTTCAAAATCTATTATGGTGTAACAAATATCATCTGCAGCTTCAACTAAAAATGCTAAAGGATGTCTGTTATAGGCAATATTTTCGTCTTTGCGAATTGGTTTTAGTCCTAATTCGGAAACAATATCGTTAAAAAGAGCTTTATCGGTTTGAAAGAAACCATATTTTTTATCCACAATATGATTACTTGGTTTTTTTGGTAAGGATTCCTTAGGATACTTCATAAACGCACCAAGAGTTGCATAGGTAAGTCGCAAACCTCCTTCTGTACCTTTTCTAGATTTATTTACAAGGTGCAATCCGTTTGCATTTCCTTCAAAATCTATTAAATCTTGCCATTGTTTTTTGGTAATAGAATCTTTAAATTGTTTTCCATTTCCGTTTTTAAAATAATCACCAATAGCTTTTTCGCCACTATGTCCGAAAGGAGGATTTCCGATATCGTGTGCTAGTGCTGCTGCTGCGACAATTGCACCGAAATCATTAGTTTGATAGCCTAATTTTTGTAAGTTAGGATAGCGTTTTAAAATTTCTTTTCCTACCAATCTACCTAACGAACGAGCAACTACAGATACTTCCAAACTATGTGTTAAACGTGTATGTACAAAGTCGGTTTTTGATAACGGAATTACCTGTGTTTTATCTTGTAAACTTCTAAAAGAATCGGAAAAAATAATACGATCAAAATCCACTTCAAAACCTATTCGTGTTTCATTTTCGTCGATACGTTTTCTTTTTGAAGTTCCGAATTTTTTAAGCGAAAGTAATTGTTCCCAGTTCATTTTGTTTTGGTATTTATTTTGTCAAAAATACATTATTTTGTTTTAGTTACGTATTTTCTTTGAAAAATTGTATATAACGAAACGGCTCTAAGTAGCATCCAAACGGTATAAGCTATCCAAATTCCGTATAGTTTTAAATCAAAGTGATTAGCAATATATAAGGTTGGTACAAATCCAAAAATAGTTACTAACAGCATCATGTTTCGCAATATTACCGCTTCGGCTAATCCTTTAAAAATGCCATCAAATATAAACGCAATAGCATTAATAGGTTGCATAAGTATTATAATCCAAAATATTTGGTTAAACAAAACCAATACTTGTGTATCTTTGGTAAACAGCATTCCGATTTTATCGTAAAAAGTAAAACAAATAGCACCTAAAAACAAGGCAATAAAAACGGTATATTTACTTAAAGATTTGCTTAGTAAAAACATTTTACGATACTCTTTTTCGCCTAATAATTTACCAGAAACGATGTTACCAACGCTAGAAAAACCGTCTATAAAAAAGGCAAAAAATAGCCAAATTTGAAAAGCAATTGTATGTGCTGCGATGTAATTTGTTCCGTATTTTGTGGCATACGAATTGGATAAATACAAAGCAATATTTAAAGCCATAGTTCGGATAAATAAATTAAAACTTAGGGTTATCAATCGTTTCATTTCGATATTAAATGGTAGTTTAAACCGCAATGAAAAAGGTGTTTTTTTTAGTAAAAAATAAAGAGCTACTATTGCCATGACTACTTGTGCAAGAACACTTGCAATTGCAGCACCTTCTACACCTAAAGGTTCTATAATAGTAGGAATACCAAAAACTAAAATATAATCTAAAAACACATTTAAAACAGCTCCGATAATACTAATTAGCATTGGTATAAAGGTGTTTTGTAAGCCTCTAAAAACACCAAAAACGGAAAATACAAATAAAGTAAATGGTAAACCAATTGCTCGTATTTTATAATATGAATTTGCAAAATTTAAAATAATTCCTTGTGCGTTGTATAGTTTAAAAATAGTATTTATAAAAAACACGGTGCTAAAATAGATTAGTAAACTAATAAGTATGTTTACAAAAATTATTTGAGCAGGAAGGTTTTTAATTTTAGGTATTTCTTTTGCTCCGAAATATTGTGCAACGATTGCAGTAATTGCCGATCGTGTTTGTGCTAAAATCCAAATAATTACCGATATAAACGAACCTGCAATTCCTACTGCAGCCAATGCTTCGGTTGGATGTATTTTTATATGACCAATTATTGCCGTATCGGTAATAGACAATAATGGTTCTGCAATACCAGCGATTATTGCAGGTATTGCCAAGCGTATTATTTGTTTAAAAGTTATTTTGCTTTTCACTTGGCAAATGTAATAAAGTTATGGCATAAAAAAAGCTGCTCATACGAGCAGCTTTTATTTTTATATTGAATTTGGTTTAGAATTTGAATCTTACTGAGAAGTTCCATGTTCTACCATAACCAATTCTAACTCTATTATCTGTATTCACACCATGCCATAAAGTAGCATTTGGAGCATCTGCAGAAATTGCATCTTTAGATCTAGAAATATAAAATTCATCTGTTAAGTTATTAACATTTAATCTAAAGTTAATTGATTTAGATTCTTTAAGTTTATATTTATATGAAAGACCTGAATCTAATAAAGCATAACCAGGTAAATTAATAGCTCCATCACTAGATAAATTACCATGATTTTTACCATAATAACGTTCTCCAATATCAAATCTAAATCCTTTACCAAATTTATAGTCTAATGATAAACCAGCAGTTATTTGAGGTCCACTTACATATTCACCATCATTATCAATTTCTAAAGTTGAACCACCTGGAGTAATATCATTACCATCAACATCATAGATATTACCTTTTGCTTTACCTACATATTTCCAATCTCCAAAAGATCCAAATGCTTTTAATTTTAAATTATCACTAATATTATATCTTGTATCAATCTCTATACCTTGGTGTTTTTGTTCAACGCCAGTAAATGTAGTTAATTCTTGAGCTGTATTATCCCAATCATTATACGTTCTATTACCCCAAGTTGTAGAATATAGATTAATATTTAAACCATAATTTTCACCACGTTTACTATATCCTAATTCAAAACCTGTAATTGTTTCATTTTCAGTTGCTGGATTGTAAAAATCATTAGATCTTGAACCACTTGTAAATAGATTATCATGGAAAGGTTGTCTTGAGTAATACCCTGCATTGAAAAATACAGAAGCTCTCTCATTAATGTTATAAGCTGCACCAGCTTTTGCATTATAACCTAAGTTAGATACTTTATCAGAAACTTCTGGTTTATCATTATTAGCTACGTACCAATATTCTGTTCTTTCATGAGATTGGTTTGAAACTGCTCCTTGAAAGAAAGTACTAAATTTATCTTTAGCATATTCAATTTGTCCAAATACACCATAATAATTTATGTTTTCAGAGTAATCTCTTTTCACTCTTTGATTATGAGAATTGTTGAAATTTGTAACTGCTAACCATGGGTTAAATCCACCATAAACATTATCTACTACTAAAGCAGTACCGTTATGATTTACATTTACTCCATAATCACCTAATAAATCTGTTGGTGCTCTAAAATGAATACCGTTATATAAACGTACATCTCCACCAAAATTAACATTTATATTTTCATTTAAATCTAATTCTAAATTTGCTAATAACCCATACCAGTTATGACCGTTATAAGAACCTCTTAAATAACCTTTTGATTCTCCTGCAGCGTTGTTATCTGCAATTTGAGCATCAAAATCAACTCCACCATCATCTCCGCTAACTTTACCCCAAAGAGCTCCAGTTGGATAAGCATATCCTCCACGTCCAATAGA
>CAMZLT010000118.1 GCA_947311745.1 uncultured Flavobacteriaceae bacterium
ATTGACTTTAGCAACGATTTTATATCCGCAGTCTCACCAAAGGCGATATTGTCGTGATATAAATCTGTGTAAAGTTAGATTAATCATTTTACATTCATAAGCAAGTTCGGTTGCTTTTTGTAATTTTTTACAATTTTTATATCGACCCTCTAATAAAATCAACTATTGAAGTAAACCTTATTTTATAAAATAATTCGTAAAAACACTTATATTCCGCAATAAATATAAAACAAGTAACAATAAAATAACCAAGAAAATTCCTCTTTTATGATTTGGTTTTTTTCTTGGTTTGTAATTTCTAAATTCCATAAAAAAATTATTCTACGGTAACGGATTTTGCTAAATTTCGTGGTTGATCAACATTTTTACCAAGCATTACTGCAATATGATAGGATAATAATTGTAACGGAATTGTAGTTAACAAAGGTGTTAATGCTTCTTCGGTTTCAGGAATTTCAATAATATGATCTGCAATTCCTTTTACAGTAGTATCTCCTTCGGTAACTACGGCAATAATTTTACCATTTCTAGATTTAATTTCTTGAATATTACTCACTACTTTTTCGTAATGCCCTTTATTGGTTGCAATTACAACAATTGGCATATTCTCGTCAATTAGTGCAATTGGTCCGTGTTTCATTTCAGCTGCAGGATATCCTTCCGCATGAATATACGATATTTCTTTTAGCTTTAAAGCTCCTTCTAAAGCAACAGGAAAATTAAAACCTCTACCTAAGTATAAAAAATTAGTAGCATTTTTATAAATACTTCCTATTTTTTCTACCTTATCATTAATCGCTAATAAGCTTTCTACTTTTTTAGGAATTAATTCCATTTCTTGTAAATAGGTATGGTAAGCAGATTTAGAAATACTTCCTTTTGCCAATCCTAATTTTAATGCAATTAAAGTTAAAACGGTAATTTGTGTAGTAAATGCTTTTGTAGATGCTACACCTATTTCTGGTCCAGCATGTGTGTATGCTCCTGCATCGGATTCTCTAGCAATAGACGAACCAACTACATTACAAACACCAAAAACAAAAGCTCCTTTTTCTTTAGCCATTTTAATTGCTGCTAAAGTATCGGCAGTTTCACCAGATTGGGAAATTGCAATTACAATATCCTTATCGGTAATTATCGGATTTCTATATCTAAATTCTGAGCCATATTCTACCTCAACAGGAATTCTTGCAATATCTTCAAATAAATATTCGGCAACTAAACCTGCATGCCAAGAAGTACCACAAGCAACAATTATTATACGGTTTGCAGTAGTAAACTTTTGTAGGTTATCGTCAATTCCTGCCATCTTAATCAAACCTTCGTTAACTAACATTCTACCACGATAGGTATCGGTAATTGCTTTTGGTTGCTCGTATATTTCTTTAAGCATAAAATGGTCGTAACCTCCTTTTTCAATTTGTTCTAGACTAAGTTTTAACTCTAAAACATCTGGGTTAACTAAGGAATCACTTTTTATATTTCGCACACGAACCTCTCTACCTATTTTAATAATTGCCATTTCTCCATCTTCTAAATAGATAGCATTTTTAGTGTATTCTATAAATGGTGAAGCGTCGGATGCCACAAAAAATTCTTTGTTATCTTTACCAATTCCGATAGCAATCGGACTACCAAGTCTAGCTACAACAAATTCATCTGGTTTTGTCTTATCAAAAACGGTAATTGCATATGCACCAACCACTTCATTTAATGCTAGTTGTACTGCTTTACCAAGTTTTACATTTTCTTTATTTTTAATTTCTTCAATTAAATTAATCAAAACTTCGGTATCGGTATCACTTTTAAAAGTATAACCTCGTTTAATCAAAACCTGTTTTATGGTATCGTAATTTTCAATAATACCATTGTGTATAATTACTAAATTTTCCGATTCGGAGTAATGTGGATGTGAATTTACATCGTTAGGAACACCATGTGTTGCCCAACGTGTATGCCCAAAACCTATTTTACCAGATACAGAAATTTCATCAGAAATTTTCTCTTCTAAATCCGATACTTTTCCTTTTGTCTTGACAAGTTTTATAGTTTCCTTATCGTATAAAATCAAACCAGCACTATCGTAACCACGATATTCTAATCTTTTTAAACCGTTAATAATAATTGGATATGCATCTCGATAACCTATATAACCTGCAATTCCACACATAGCTTTTTAATTTAATTCTGAATAAAAAATCTCTAACTTCACTCGTTTATCATAATCTGCATCTGTAGATTGATAACGGTTTCCGTAAATAGTAACTCCTCTAGGATCAAAACTAAAATTTCTTACAATCGTATCATCTGGATTTGTTGCATCAGGAATATCCGTTGTATTAAATGTTTTGATAGCAAATTTGCTAGGAGAAATAGCATCGTCTTTTTTTAGCACTTCCGATAAGTAGTCGGTAATTCTAAAACGATATTTTATGTTTGTTGTAACAGCATCATCTCCAGATCCTGTTGTTTCAGTTTGTAAATTACCATCGTAAATAGCTTCGCCTTCGGTAATAATATCTAAAATTTGTGTATTTTCATAGACACCATTTACTGGGTTTTCGTCTAATTTACATAAAAATAATCGTGTTGGCACTTTACTTTCGCTTAAATCTTGGTTAATATTTAACACAATATTTGCTTCGTTAATTAACCAATTATTTTGTCGCATTTGTGCTAAATCTACTCCTTGAAAAGCATCTACAACAACCATAGAACCTGCATTACCTTGAATAAATAAATTTTGTTCGCCTTGTGTTGTATTTGGAGCGTTTAAAACGGATTGAATATCTGTAGTAGCTGTGCTATAATCTCTTTCGTACACACTGTTTCGGATAACGCCATTTAAAGAAAATACCATTTCTTGTTTTGTTCTAACAGGAACATTGGTATCATCAGTATCGCCATCACCATTTAAATCGGTATCGGTTTCGTTTTTTAAAACATCATTTGAATAATAAATCGTCATATTTGCTCCACTAAAATTAGTTTGCATATATGCTCCGTTATTCCCTGATGCTTCAAAATACAATCCTTTAAAGAAAAGAGTAAATTTTTCTAAGGATTCAAAATCCGTTTCATTACCATTTACAAAATTATTTTCAAAAAAAGTCTTGTCTAATTCCAATTTAATTGAAGGTGTTAAATCTGCTTTTTTAATGGTATCTACATCTATGGTAACATTATCGTTTTCAAAAAAATCAGCTCGTGTAACCAACAACATCGTGTCGTTTTTGTTTGGTTTAAAGTTACTATTATGCAATTCTGCCAATTTAGTATATACCTTATCGGAATAATATTTTTTTAATTCTGTAGGATCTACTTCATCATATCTATTTAAATATGTTCCTAATCGATATATTTTTAATTGAAATTCTTGCGTATCATCGCCATAAATTTCATTTAACGCAAAATTTGGTGTTCCAGTATCATTATCTGCCTCTCGTGTTGCATTATAAGGTATATCTAATACCACTTTATCAATACTTGGATTTTCACCAAAATTTACACCAGTAGCAGGAATATTTACTTGTGTTGCAACACTTGCACGTAAAATTCCGTATTTAGAACTATTATATACACCAAGACCATTAATAGGTAAATTGTCGGTTCGTGATTTTTCTAAATTTTGATTGTACGCAATCGTTTCGAAAATTACTTTATCGGAATTAAACTGTTCGTTTGTTACCAATTCTGTTCCGATATTTTCAAAATCGTGTTCGCAAGAAACACTAACAAAAACAAGAACGATTACTAATATTAAAAATTTTAATAACTGCAATAATTTAATTATCATATACTATATATTTGAACTTTAATTTTAAGAATTTAAAACGTGATTTAAATAAAAATCGGTGTACGCCTCTACAAACTCTTCTTCTGGTTTATATTCTAAAACAGGATTTTTATAGTCCTCTAAAAATTTTACCACATCTAATGGCAAAGAAAAACTACCTTGAATTACAGCGTCTGCATTAGCGATTGCAATTTTAGATAAATTATTAAAATTAGGCTCTTTAAGAAATGTTAATTTTTCGTCGTCTAGATTATCAAATTTAAGTTTATCTATTAATTCTTTAGATAAAGTTCCTTCAAACGGTTCGTTATAAATAGATGCAACTATTTTACTTTGTGTAAATAAGGCATCATTTTTATAGTATGTCTTAAGATACAACGGAATTAAAGCTGCCATCCATCCACTCACGTGAATAATATCTGGCGCCCAATTTAATTTTTTAACGGTTTCTAAAACTCCTTTTGCAAAGAAAATAGCACGTTCGTCATTATCTTCAAACAAATCGTTATCTTCGTTTGTAAAAAGTGCTTTTCTTTTAAAATACTCTTCATTATCTATAAAATAAACTTGCATTCTCTCACGAGGAATAGAAGCTACTTTAATAATCAAAGGCATATCAATATCGTTTATTATCAAGTTTACTCCTGACAAGCGAATTACTTCATGTAATTGATGTTTTCTTTCGTTAATCAAACCAAATCTTGGCGTAAAAACGCGAATCATTGCACCTTTCTGATTCATCTTTCTTGGCATTTCAAAAGCCATCTTAGATGTTTGATTTTCTGGTAAATATGGCATCATTTCGGATGCGATATATAAAATTTTCTTATCTTTCATAAGTTATTGGTATTCCTAAATAAATAAGGAACTATATTTTTATTATAAATATTTTAATTTTGTTTAAAACATCTTATAGAGTGCAAAAATACGAAAATTTGCATAGATTTACCATTAAAATATTAAGTTTACACCCTTTTAACAGTTATTTAATAAAATTATGCTTGTTTTTAACACTATTGAATCCCTTCAAAAACATATTTCAGAATTACCAAAACGCACTTCTATTGGCTTTGTACCAACGATGGGTGCTTTACACAAAGGCCATCTTTCGCTTATTAAAAAAGCTGAAAAACAAAATAAAATTACTGTTGTTAGCATCTTTGTAAATCCAACACAGTTTGATAATGCTGAGGATTTAGTTAACTATCCAAAAACTATAGAGAAAGATTTAAAATTATTACAATCGGTAAATTGTAGTATTGCCTTTATTCCTTCGGTAAAAGAAATTTACAATGAAAATATATATTCCGAATCGTTTGATTTTGGTGGAATTGAAAATGAAATGGAAGGAAAATTCCGCAAAGGACATTTTAACGGCGTTGCAACAATTGTAAAACGATTGTTCGAAATTGTAAAACCAACAAAAGCGTATTTTGGCAAAAAAGATTTTCAGCAATTACAAATCATTAAAAAATTAGTAGAGATTAAAAAAATACCTGTAAAGATAAAAGGTTGTGCCATTTTTAGAGAACCCGACGGTTTAGCAATGAGTTCTAGAAACACTAGACTTACTAAAGAACAACGAGAAGCAGCTCCGTTTATTTATAAAATATTAAAAAAAGCGAAGAAAAAATTTGGCACAAAAAATGCAGACACAGTTATAGAATGGGTAGAAAAAAAATTTAAAAAACATCCTATTTTAGATTTAGAATATTTTTTAATTGCAAATGAAGATACTCTACAATCGGTTAATAAAAAAGATAATAATAAAAAACAACGAGCATTTATAGCGGTTTATGCTGGTAAAATTAGATTAATTGACAATCTAAGTTTAAATTAAGCTGCTTAAATTTTATAGTGTTCATAAAAATAGTATTTTTGCCAAATGTTAGTAACCGTAGTAAAATCAAAAATTCATAGAGTCAAAGTAACAGGAGCAGATCTTAATTACATTGGTAGTATAACTATTGATGAGGATTTAATGGATGCTGCTAATATTATTGAAGGCGAAAAAGTTTTAATCGTAAACAACGATAATGGCGAACGTTTAGAAACTTATGTAATTCCTGGTCCACGAAAAAGTGGTGAAATCACCTTAAACGGAGCTGCTGCTAGAAAAGTAGCTGTTGGCGATACCTTAATCTTAATTACTTTTGCTATTTTAGAATTTGAAGAAGCAAAGCAATTCAAACCCGCTTTGGTGTTTCCTAATGATACAAATTTATTAGATTAATTTTGAATAAAAAACTTAAAAAAACACTTTTAATACTACTTCCAATTTTTTTGGGAGTTTTTTTAATTTGGTATTTTCTAGGTAAATTTTCGCAAGAACAAATCGATAAAATTCTTTACGATTTAAAACATGCTAATTATTATTGGATTTTATTGTCTTTGTTTTTTGGTATTTTAAGTCATTTATCACGAGCATATCGTTGGCATTTTATGTTAGACCCCCTAGGCTATAAGCCAAAATTCGCAAATAGTGTAATGGCTGTTTTAATTGCTTACCTATTAAATTTGGTAATTCCAAGATCAGGAGAAGTTGGCAGAGCTGCTGCTTTATCAAAATACGAAAACATTCCGTTTGAAAAGGGTTTTGGTACTATTGTGGCAGAACGAATATCAGACATTATCATGCTATTCTTAATTTTAGGAATTGTTTTTTTCTTACAAACCGATTTAATCATTAGCTACTTTTCAGGAGTAGATCCTACTAAAAAAATTATAATTTTGTTACTTGGTATTGTTTTGTTTGTATTTGGGTATCATTTTATAAAAAAATCTAAGCATCCTTTTTTAATAAAAATAAAAAGTTTTCTTTCTGGTTTATTGGAAGGCATTAGCAGTATTTTAAAAATGAAAAAAAAATGGGCTTTTATATTTCATACTTTTTTTATTTGGTTAATGTATATTTTAATGTTTTGGGCTGTAACCTTTACCATACCAGAAACATCTAACCTATCTTTTGAAGCAATTTTAGTAGGTTTTATTGCAGGAGCGATTGCTATGTCTATTACAAATGGTGGTTTTGGAGCATATCCTTTATTTGTAGCTACTGCATTTGTTACATACGGAATTGCAAAGGAATCAGGAGCTTCGTTTGGTTTATTAATGTGGTTTTCGCAAACCGTAATGGTTTTGATTTTTGGTGGTTTATCCTTTTTTTTATTACCTATTTATAATAAAGAAAACGTAACCTAGGTAACAAATATTTCTTTAATATATATATAAGTAGTATATTTACACAAATCTTTAAAAAATATTATTATGAAAAAAATTACGTACTTACTTTTTCTTGCCGCAAATTTAATTTTCGCACAAGATTTCACAGACAACCTTGTTGATAGCTCAACAGCTGATGCCCTTTCCACTAAAATTGTAGATTTAGACAACGATGGTGATTTAGATTTTGTTACAACATTTTACAACGAACCAGGAACAACGAATACAGGTAAACTCCGTTGGTATGAAAATGATGGTATGCAAAATTACACGGCACACGATATTGACACCGCAATTAATGGTGCTATATATGTTTCTATTGCCGACGCCAATAACGACGGTAAAATTGATTTACTTGTTAATGCATACACTGGAAATGCACTATATTTATATGTAAATAACGGAGGAAGCCCTTTAACTTTTTTACCTAGAATTACTATTGATGCTGCAGCAAATGGCTCAAATTACTCTTCTGCTAATGATTTAGACGGAGATGGTATTTTAGATGCCATTAGTGCTAATTACGGAGGAGGAGAATTAGCATGGTACAAATGGGATGGAATAATTGGCATCGTAAAAAATATTGTTGACGCATCTGTACCAATGATTAATTCTGTAGAAACTGGAGATATAGATGGTGATTCTGATATGGATTTAATAGTTGCTGCAGACAACGAAATTTTATGGTACGAAAATGACGGGACTGGTTCTTTTACAAAACATACCATACCTTCTTCTGCCGGATTTAATGGTGCACTTACTGCATATATGGTAGATTTTAATGGCGATTCTAATATGGATATTTTAGCTTCTGCCTCTAGCTCAGATGAAGTTGCTTGGTTTGAAAATGATGGAAGTGAGAATTTTACCAAACATATTGTTGGCACATCAATAGATTATGCTGCTTTTGGTATGGCTGGTGATATAGACAACGATGGTGATTTAGATGTAGTTGTTTCTGCTACAAATTCCGACACATTACTATGGTATGAAAATGATGGCACACATTTATCTTTTACGCAACATATAATTGCAGACGCATCTACATTAGGCGATTCGTACGCTTTAGATTTAAACGACATTGATGCAGATGGTGATATAGATGTTGCTTTAACCTCACCAGGACCAAATAAATTTAGATGGATGGAGAACCACTTATTAGGAGCACCATATAACGATCTTGCTACAAACGCAATAGCTATTTCTTGCGGAGATGTAGTTACAGGGAATACTACCGATGCAACTATTGATGCACAAGGAGACTGCGGTGATGCATTAGATGATTCTAACAATCTTTGGTACACATTTACAGGAACTGGAACTTCAGAAACTATTACAGTTTCAACTTGTAGTACAAATTCAAATTTTAATACTGTAATTGCTATTTATACAGGAACACCAGGCAGTTTAACTTGTTTGACTGATAACGATAATGATTTTTCTTGTTCGAATAATTTATTATCAACTGTAGATTTTATATCAGATGGAACTAGTACGTATTATATTAAAGTGCAAGGATTTGATAATTCAGAAATTGGAAATTTTGAACTAAGCGTTACCTGTGCCATCATTGGAACTACTGAAAATGAAACACAAGATTTTTCATTCTTTCCAAACCCTACAAAAGATGTCTTAACAATTAATGCAAATGAAAAAATAACTTTAGTTACTGTATTTAATATTATCGGACAAGAAGTAAAACGTTTCAATAGTAATTCTGAAAATATAGAAATCAATATTGCCAATTTAACAGAAGGAACCTATTTTGTAAAAGCAGAAATCGGAAATAAAATTGGGAATTTCAAAATAATTAAGCAGTAATTAATTTATGGTTATAATAACCTTACAAAGGGCAAAATGTATTGGATGTAATTACTGTGTGGAAGTTGCTCCTGAACAATTTAGAATTTCTAAAAAAGACGGAAAATCCGTATTACTACAAAGCGAGGAAAAAAAAGGTTTTTTTACCTTAAAATCACCTGATGATAGCATCCTTGAAGTTAGTGAAAATGCTAAAAATGCGTGTCCTGTAAATATTATTTCTGTAAAACATGTTTAAACAAGAATAATTACTATAAATTTAAAAGCCCTTTTATAAAAAAGGGCTTTTATTTGTTCTATGGTGCTGGATTTGGTTGCGAAACAAAAACCGATTCTATTTCGTGTATAATATCATCGGATAAATGGATGTTTATACTTTCAATATTTTCTTGTAATTGGTTTAAATTTGTTGCTCCGATAATATTACTGGTTACAAATGGTTGTTGGTTTACAAAAGCCAAACTCATTTGTGCAAAAGATAAATGATACTTTTTAGCAATTTTTGCATATTTTATAACGGCATTATTTACTTCTAAATTATTATATCGTGCCATTTGCGGAAATAATTCCACTCTAGAATTTTTATGCCTTTTACCATCTAAAAATTTTCCTGATAAAATACCAAAAGCTAGTGGTGAGTATGCCAACAAGCCAATATTTTTCTTTATAGAAATTTCGGCATTGCCAATTTCAAAAGTTCGGTTTAATAAATTATAGGGATTTTGAATAGTTATTGGTTGTGGTGAATTGGTGTTTTTTGCCTCTTCTAAATATCGCAAAATACCATAAGGCGTTTCATTTGAAAGTCCGTAATATCTAATTTTACCTTGTTTTATAAAATTATTTAAGATTTGGACTACTTCATTAAAATTTTCTTGGTATTTTTCGTTTGCATCATACGTATAGTTTTTAACACCAAAACAATTTGTTTTACGTTCTGGCCAATGCAATTGATATAAATCTACATAATCAGTTTGCAATCGTTTTAAGCTGTTTTCTAAGGCTTCGGTAATTGCTCGTCTAGAAAATCCTAAATCCTCTCGAATATATCGCAAACCTCTAGATGGTCCTGCTACTTTTGTTGCCAAAATAATTTTATCTCGATTACCTTTGGCAATCCACGAACCGATAATTTTTTCGGTACTTCCTTGGGTTTCTTTTCTACCAGGAACGGAATACATTTCTGCAGTATCAACAAAATTTACTCCTCTATCTATAGCAAAATCTAATTGCTCATGTCCGTCTTTTTCAGAATTTTGTTCACCAAAAGTCATTGTCCCTAGACAAATCTTACTTACTTTTATTTTTGTATTAGGAAGTGTTGTATATTTCATTTATTTAAATGTTTTTCAATATCAAATCCTCACCATCAAAAACCGCATACGTAAAATGCGAAATCCAATCACCTGTATTTATATATTTACTTTTATCAATAGTAATAGTCATTGGTAAATGCCTATGTCCGAAAAGAAAAAAATCATACGGTTTTTGTGTTAATTTTCGCTTACAATACTGTACCAACCA
>CAMZLT010000119.1 GCA_947311745.1 uncultured Flavobacteriaceae bacterium
ATATTACATAAGCATTGTCTAGTGTTCTTCCACGCATAAAGGCTAAAGGAGCAATTTGTAAAACGCCTTTTTCTAAATAGCCATCTAATTTTTCATGCGGAATCATATCACGTAAGGCATCGTAAAGAGGCTGCATATATGGATCTAGCTTTTCTTTAAAATCACCAGGTAAAAAACCAAGATTTTCACCAGCCTCTACGGCAGGTCTAGTTAAAATAATACGTCTGACTTCTTTTTCTTTTAAGGCTCTAACAGCAAGAGCAACTGCAGTATAGGTTTTTCCTGTTCCAGCAGGACCAACAGCAAAAAGCATGTCGTTTTTTTTAATAAAATCCACCATTTTTTGATGGTTTGCATTCTGTGGTCTTATAATTTTACCAGCTACACCATGTACAATTATGCTTTTGTCATTTTTTTTAGTGGTATGTGTACCATTTTCTGAAATTATTTGTTCGATACTATGTTCGTCTAAGCGATTATATCTGTCAAAATATATGATTAGCATATTTAACCGCTTTTCAAATTCGGTTAGTTGTTCGGCATCGCCAATAATTTTTATTTTATTACCACGAGCGATAATTTTTATTTTTGGGAAGTGTTTTTTTAGCTGTGTGATGGTGCTATTTCGTGTGCCAAAAAATTCATTTGGATTAACATCAACAATTTCAATAACTTTTTCGTTCAATAGGTAAGATATTACGATTAAAATTTTAATTTTGTACCACTCAAAAGTAATATAAATTTTATTTTATTTTAGAGAAAGAATTGCATTTTTTTAAAAGAATTATTAACTCCTTTTTAACATGACTCCAATTATTACCCTCACAACGGATTTTGGCACAAAAGATTATTTTGTTGGTGCTTTAAAAGGAAGAATTTATTCGGAATTACCTAATGCAAAAATAGTAGATTTATCGCATAAAATTACACCTTTTAGTGTAAACGAAGCAGCTTATGTAATACGTAATGCATATAGACATTTCCCTAAAGGAAGTATACATATTATAGCAGTAGATTCTGAGCAAACTATTGAAAATAAACATATTGCGATTTTATTGGATGGTCATTATTTTATTTGTGCAGATAATGGAGTAGTATCTTTGATTCGCTCTAATTTTAATCCAGATAAAGTGGTTGAAATTTATTTACCAAATTCTAAAACAGATTATTTTTTGTCAAATTTTGTGCAAGTAGCTTGTCATATTGCTCGTGGTGGATCTTTACAAGTTATTGGTATGGATATTATTGACATTAAATCTATTCAAGAAGTGCGACCTTTTATTAATGCCGAAAGAAATCAAATTATTGGTTATATTATTTATATTGATAACTACGGAAATGCCATTACAAATATTGATAAAGCTATTTTTAATGCGATAGGGAAAGGTCGTAAATTTGAAATAAAAACTAGATTTTATACTTTTGAAACCATTTTTTCTACCTATTCGGATGTGGTTAATTTTGATATTCCGATAGAAAAAAGAAATTACGACGGAAAAAAAATGATACTATTTAATTCCGATGATTTTTTAGAAGTTGCTTTATATAGAAGTAATAACGATACCGTTGGAGGAGCTTCTAGTATGCTAAGTCTAGGGTATCGAGATACTGTAACTATTAATTTTTTATAGATGAATATGCCTGAAAATTATTTTGTTAGAATTGTAAAAATGGAATTCCAAAAAGATAAAATAGATTCTTTTTTGGTTAATTTTGAAATTGTAAAAGATAAAATACGAAATACAAAAGGATGTAAACGATTAGAACTTTATCGTGATAAACACAATACAAATACATTTTTTACGTATAGTTATTGGGAAACCGAAAACGATTTGAATACATATCGAAATTCCGATTTGTTTAAAACGGTTTGGGCAAAGACAAAACCTTTATTTAACGCAAAACCATTAGCTTGGAGTGTAGATAAATTAGTAGTGTTAGATTAATTAAAAATAATGTTTGCTTAATTCTGTTAATATATTGATTTTTGCATCACAAATTATACTTATGATAAAAAAAGAATTACATACATTTTTTGCTTCGCCAATTGGTTATTTGGTAATTTCTTTATTTTTATTGGTAAACGGTTTGTTTTTATTTGTCTTTAAAACCGATTTTAATATTTTAAATACAGGATTTGCAGATTTAAATCCGTTTTTTTATTTAGCACCTTGGATTTTTATATTTTTAATAGCAGCAGTTACGATGCGTAGTTTTGCAGATGAGTTACAAACAGGAACTATTGAAATTTTAAAAACCAAACCAATATCCAACTGGCAAATAGTTTTAGGAAAATATTTTGGAGCTTTCATTTTAATAATATTTGCTTTACTACCAACCTTAATTTATTTTATTGCGGTTTATTTTTTAGGAAATCCTATCGGAAACATAGATATTGCAAGTACTTTTGGTTCGTATTTGGGTTTGTTATTTTTGGCAAGTGCTTTTGTATCTATTGGTTTGTTTAGTTCTACTTTTTCAGGAAATCAGATAGTTTCGTTTTTAATTTCGGTTGTTTTAGGATTTGTTTTTTATTATTTATTTGAAATTATAGCAAGTTCCTTTACCTATACTGGTTATCTTTTTAAGCAAATAGGTATGTATCAACATTATCAAGATTTAAGTAGAGGTGTTATCGAAACGAAAGATCTAATTTATTTTATAAGTATCACTGTTTTCTTCCTGTTTTTAACCAAAATTAGAGTAGAAAAAATTTAATTAAAATACAATTTGAAAAAATCACTTTTACATAGCATTCTTTTATTTTTTGCTTTATTATTACTTAATTATGTGGCAAATAAAGTAAATTTTAGAATGGATTTAACAAAAGATAAACGATACACTTTATCTAAAACCACTAAAAATATTGTAGATAATATTTCGGAAAATTCTATTTTAATAAAAGTCTTTTTAGAAGGCGATTTTCCATCGGAATTTAAGCGAATTCAAACCGAAACCAAACAACTTTTAAACCAATTAAAAAATGTAAATTCAAAAATTAACTACCGTTTTGTAAATCCGCAAGGAATGGAAAAACAATTACTAAAAAACGGTTTGAAACCTAGTAGATTGTCTATACAAGAAGGAAGTAAAATTTCGGAAATTATTATTTTTCCGTATGCTACGGTACGTTATAAAGATCGAGTAGAGGTAGTACCTTTATTAGTAAACAAGCAATTTAATTCGCAAGAGGAACAACTACAAGCATCTATTGAGAATTTAGAATATGTATTTGCAGATGCTATTTATAAGGCAACCAAAGTTTCTAAAAAAAATATAGCTATTTTACGAGGAAATGACGAATTGGATTTTATTTATTTAGATGGATTACTTAAAACGCTTTCGCAATATTATCATTTAGAACCATTTCCGTTGGATTCTGCAAATGTAATTCCGCAAAAGACATTAAAATTATTAAATAGATTTGATTTAGCAATTGTGGCAAAACCTTTAAAAAAGTTTAGCGATAACGAAAAATTTTGTTTGGATCAATTTCAAATGAATGGCGGAAAAACACTTTTTACCATTGATAATGTGATTGCAGAACAGGATAGTTTAATGCGAACAGGTGCAACAATGGCTTTGAATAGAGAATTGGGTTTAACGGATTTATTATTTCAATATGGCGTTCGTGTAAAATATAATTTAGTAAAAGATTTGTATAGTTCTACCATTAAATTAGCAAACGGAAATGTAGGAGGACAAATACAATACAAAGATTATTTATGGCATTATTTTCCGCTAGTAAATATGTCAAATACACATGCAATCACTAAAAATATTTTACCTGTAAGTTTGAAATATACAAGCTCAATAGATATTTTAAAAACGGATTATAAAAATACTATTTTATTGCAGTCCTCAAAATTATCTAAACCTTATGGCGTTCCGATGATGATTAGTTTAGATGAGATAGGAGTGAAGCCAAAACCAAACGATTACAACAAAGGTAACCAAGTTTTAGGTGTACTTGTAGAAGGCGATTTTGAATCTGCTTATGCAGGTAGAACCAAGCCTTTTGATACAAAACTATACAAAGAAAAAGGAAAAAATAATAAAATGCTAGTTATTGCTGATGGCGATGTAATTCGCAATGATATTCGTCAAGGCGAACCAATGGAATTGGGAATTGATAAATGGACAGGTCAGCATTACGGAAACAAACAATTTTTACAAAATGCTATAGATTATTTGTTAGACGATAGTGGTTTGTTGCAATTACGTTCAAAAACACTTCAAATACAATTTTTAGATAAAGAAAAAGCGTATAAAAATCGTGTTTTTTGGCAAACTATAACGGTTGTTTTACCATTGCTATTATTAGGAATATTTGGATTTATTTTTGTTTACTTGCGTAAACGAAAGTATTCTTAACCTATAACAGTTAGATATAAAAGTTGAGGATTATCATTTTTTTTTTTTGCATAAAATACCTGTATTGATGACAGGCTTTAGCAACGACCTGAATATGGTTAGTGCTGGATAAAAATACAATAATTTTCGGGTTTAGCAATTACTTTTTAAATACAAAACTAACTCTGAATTAAGTAATTAGTCAGTATTAACTATATTTTTTGTTGTAAACAGTGTTTATAATTTTCTTAGTGTCTAATTAAGTTACTTTCAATATTCTCATCATATCTCATAATAAATTTATCTATTTTACTTTCGTCAAATTCACAATCGCTTAGAACTTTATCTTTTATTAATTTTTTCACAAGTAATTTTTTACTAAAAACATAGGATTTCGAAGTGAATGATTTTTCCTGTTCCACAAATATTATTTTTGTGAATAAACCACCATTATGTCCTATTCCTGTTCTAATAAATTTCAAGAACACAGTTTGATTTTCATTTATATTTGAAATCATTACATTATTTGGGTCTGAACTATCATATTTTAGACATTCTTTTCCGTCAATAGAAACTATTCCTTTTTTGAATTTTATTTTTTGAGCCTGCAAAATTCCAATTGATAATATCATTAATAATAAGAGTGTAACTTTTTTCATTTTGTCCATTTTTAAATTGTTATATTTCATTTTATATTCCTTAATTCTAATTTCGTTTTTTTCATTGTTTACAACGGTTTGTATAAGAATAGTAGCCGATTTCGGAAGTAGAAATTTTCAATCTACTAATAATGTTGTTGCGGACTACAATGTTCATATTTACTACCATTTCGGCTATTATTTTTATACTTTGTTAGCCTTAGTTATTTCTTTACAATTTTTCCTGTTTTATTACTTCCTGTCTTAATTTCTGTTATTCTAATTAAATAGATGCCTGTTTTTAATTTAGATAAATCAACGGAATTTTCTTTAACAATTCCTTTTTTAACAACAGAACCCATTAAAGAATAAATTTTATATGTTTCATTATTAAATGAATTTGAAAAAAATATTTTCCCCATAGTTGGGTTTGGATATATTGTGATTTCATCTTTTTGATTACTTGCTATACCTAATGTTGAATAATACTCATAAACACCTAAATCTGGAGACAAACCATTTGGGATAATATTACCATCATAATCCAATGTAGATAAAGACATGGTTCCTGCATCTATGGCTGGCGAATTTAAAGAAAGATGAAAATCGCCATTGACCGCATCGACAAATAAAGGATCGCTTCCTATATTATCATGTATGTCTGGATCTTGCGTGTTATATGTAGCCACATCGTAGATTGTACCATTGTATTG
>CAMZLT010000120.1 GCA_947311745.1 uncultured Flavobacteriaceae bacterium
AAAATACCTGTTAATTTTTGCTCTAATTGTATTGGATATGCCTTAGATAAATTTTCTAAATTCAATGTTCCGCTAAAACTAGCATCTACAGTTGGATTTTTAGTCAAATTAGTAATTTTACCTTTAGTTTCAAAAGTATCTTGATCGATGGTAAATTTTAAATTGGTAATATCTAAAAACGGATTACTATATTTTGAATTATTAATTATATTTCCGTTAAAGCTAATATTTGTAACGGATTTTGGTAAATTAGGATATTTAAAGGAAGCATTATTAGCTTTAATTTTAACAGCATAAATTGGCATTTCCGTATCGGAATATTTTCCTTTTGCAAATCCTGAAATATTGGTTATTCCATTAGCTTTTACCCCTTTAAAATCAGCAGAATACGCATTAGGAATTAAACTAAGTATTGACTTAAAATTAGCTTTTGGTGTGCTAAAAGTAAGATCCATTTCCTCATTAGTCTTATTGTGTTTTATAAAACCGTTTAATTTTAAAATCAAATCGTTTAATTGCAATGTATTTTCTTTTAAAACAAATTTCATTGTGTTAAAATTTATTCCGAAAATGGCATCCAAATTAATTTTAGCCTTATTTAAATAGGTGATTTTACCCATTTTTACGGTAAAAGCATCTATATTTGTTTTGGTATCCAAATCCATTGTTGAAGCATTAAAATCACCGCTTCCACTATGGTTTAAATTGGTCAATACAATATAGTTATTTGCTTTTTTATCATTAAAAAGAATGTTTGCATTTTTAATTTGATATTTTTTAATACTAAAAGTCACATCGTTATTAGTATCTGAATTCGTTTTGGTATCGGAACTGGTATCGCTCGTTTTACCCAAATATTTCACTTCATAATTTGCCAATCCGTTTTTATTTATTTCTAGATTTACCTTTGCATTTTTAACAAGAATATTTTTAATGTTAATTTTGTCGGCATTTTTTTTGAAAATATCTTTAATATTAAGATCTAGATATAATTTTTTTGAATAGAATAACGTATCATTTTCAAAAGGCTTTTCAGTAGTTACCTTTAAGTCATTAAGTATTAAAGTTGCATTAGGGAAACTTCGTAGCACACTAAAATTTACTGAATTATAAGCAACTTCAATATTATAATCGCTATTAAATTTTGCCACAAATTTCTTTATTAAAGTATCTTTATAAAAATAAAAGACTGTAAATAAAATTATTATTACTAAAATAATAACTGCTACAATTCGTTTTAGGATTTTCATGATTATTTTCTTTTTCTAATATCAAAATTACTACTTTTTTTGATTATTACATTGGTTTATAATCATAATTATTTATTAAATTTAACTAAAAAATGAGCAATTACTAAAATTTCTTTTTGAAAAAGAAATTATTTTTTTTTATAAATTTAATTTAAATATTCTATATTTGACTTTTAAACAATTAAATTTTTATTATGAACAAATTAGTACTCGCATTACTATGCTTATTTTCACTTAGTATATTTTCACAAACTGAAAATAAAGGAAATCCTAAAAGTTGGGATTTAAATTTAAAGGCAAATATAAATACAAACGATCTTGGGGCTATAAATCTTAAAAAAATCATGGCTGAAGATGTAAAAAATGATGGAGACAAAGATAAACCATTTCGAATCGGAGTGCCAATTAAGGCTAATTACAATTTAACTAATTCTGGTGTTTGGAACACTTTAGAAAATGGAGATAGAATTTGGCGTTTAAATTTAAGTTCAAAAGATGCTCTAAATTTAAGTGTAAATTTTAGTGATTTTTTCATGCCAAAAGGAGCTTACCTACAACTATACAACGATGATAAAACGGATTTAATCGGAGCTTATACAAGTAAGAATAATAATTCTGAAAACATGTTAGGTTCTTGGTTTGTAAAAGGAGATACTATTTGGTTGGAGTATTACGAACCAAAATCTGTAATAGGACAAGGACGATTAGAAATATCAGATGTTATTCATGTTTATCGATTTGAAGGACAACACGAATTTACAAAAAACACTAAACTAAACGAATCAGGAGCTTGTAATCAAGATGTTGATTGTCCAGTTGGTGCTGATTTTGATGCAACTAAGGATATTGTAAAACACGCCGTTGCTTTTTTTAGTATGGGTAATGGATATATTTGCTCAGGAACACTAATCAACAACACCAATAACGATAAAACACCGTATTTTTTAACTGCAAATCATTGTTTTGCAGACGGAAATGGAAGTCCTTCAAATCCAGCTTTATATTCTATGCGATTTAATTGGATTACATCAGGCACACCAAGATGTGGTGTTACTACAAATACATCAGCAGGTCCAACCAATCAAGTTATGTATGGAGCAACATTAAAAGCAAAACACACCCTTGCAGATTTTATGTTAGTCCAGTTAAATAATTCTGTTCCTTCTTATTGGGATATTCAATTTGCAGGTTGGGATCGTTCTGATACTACACCTTCCTTTGAAGTTGGAATACATCATCCTAGTGGAGATATCATGAAAGTATGTAGAAATAATGACAGTGCAATAGCTACAACTACTTCTGGTGTGCCAATTTGGGTCATAGGAGGTACTTCTTTCGGTGGAGGAAATGGTTGGGAACTCGGTGTTACTGAGGGAGGATCCTCAGGTTCAGCATTATTTGATCAAAATGGTAGAATTATAGGACAATTATGGGCTGGTTCTGCCGCTTGTGTTGGAACAAATGATAATAATGAAATTGATTATTACGGACGCATTTCATCTTCTTGGACAGGAGGAGGCACTAGTACTACAAGATTAAGCGATTGGTTAGATCCAAGCAATACAGGAGATTTAACAACAGATACTTTAAGCGTTACTGCTGCTGTAGATCAGTATGGATTAGCAAGAAACATTGAAATGTATCCAAATCCAACCAAAGGTATCCTTAATTTTGAATTAAATTCTAATTTAGATTATTCCTATTCATTATTTGATGTTTTAGGAAAAGAAGTGTTAAGTGACAAATTAACTCCTACTTTAGATATAAGCAACTTAAAATCAAATATCTATTTTATAAAAATTCACAATAACACAAACAATACTACTACGGTAAATAAAATAATTTTAAGTAAATAAAACCAATTTATTTAATAATTTTTAAAAAGAGTGAAATTTAAGCATTTCACTCTTTTTTTTATGGTATTCAGTAAAACAAAACATTTATTTGTAAAACTGTATAAAATTCGTATATTTGTGTATGTTTAAAAAATTATCATCCAAAGAATTACGTGCATTAAAGGTAATACAATTATATTTATACGAATTTGGAGAAATGCCAAGTGTACGTGAATTAATGCGAAGTTTAGATTATAAATCACCAAGATCTGCTCAAATAGTAATTGAAAATTTACTCAAAAAAGGTATTCTATCAAAAAAAGAAAACGGAAAATTTCAACTACAAGAATTTGATATTTCAGAAAATTTTGGCACACGAGAACAAACTATAAAAATTCCGTTATTAGGAAATGTAGCTTGTGGCTTACCTATTTTTGCAGATGAAAATGTTGAGGCACATATACCAATTTCAATTAAATTAATACGAAAAGGATATAAATATTTCTTATTACGAGCAAAAGGAAATTCGATGAATGATGCAGGAATTAACGATGGTGATTTGGTACTGATACGACAACAAGCACAAGCGAATAACGGTGATAAAGTAGTTGCTTTAATTGATGATGAAGCAACCATTAAAGAATACCATCACAACGGTAAATTAGTAGTGTTAAAACCAAAATCTAAAAGCTCAAAATATCAACCAATTATTTTAACCGATGATTTTAAAATTCAGGGTGTGGTAGAGGCTGTAATTTCAATTTAAAGTTTATTCTCATCAATAGTACTATCCTGCATTAAAAAAGCTTTAATAAACGCATTAATATTACCATTCATAACAGCATCCACATTTCCTGTTTCATAACCAGTTCGTGCATTTTTTACCAATTTATATGGATGTATAACATAGTTTTATTAGGCACTTTCAGAAGTAAGAGCATTTTAGAAAAAATTAAATTTTAAAATTGGGTAAGATTTAAGATCTTGCCTAAT
>CAMZLT010000121.1 GCA_947311745.1 uncultured Flavobacteriaceae bacterium
CAATGGTTTGCAGAATATGCTGAAAGTCATCAAAACAAAACCAATCAAAAAATACATTATTTTTGTGTGCCAATTATATTTTTTAGTATTGTTGGTATGCTAATGTCTATAAATACTTCCTTTTTAGAAAAAATAATACATATTGGTAATCCTTTAATAGAAAATTGGGCAAGTATTTTATTAGTTTTTTCATTGGCTTTTTATTTAAAACTATCTTTTAAAACGTTTTTAAAAATGTTTGTTTTTTCGTTAATTTCTGTATTGGGAAATTATTATTTAGGGCAAATATTGTCATTGTTTTACACAAATTTAGTTTTATTTATCTTTGCATGGATAGGTCAATTTTACGGACATAAAATAGAAGGGAAGAAACCGTCTTTTTTTAAAGATTTACAGTTTTTATTAATCGGTCCTGCATGGGTTTTTGAGAAAATAAATTTATCAAATAATTAATATGAAACTTATAAGTAAAATTATTTTTTTATTCTTTTTAAGCAATATTTGTTATGGACAAATGGTTAAAGGTTGTGTTTATAGTAAAGTAAACCAAAAGCCACTTTCATCTGTTACTCTATATTTTAATAATACCACAATAGGTGCTGTAACAAATGATAATGGATATTTTGAAATAAAAGCACCAAAAATTAATACAAAATTAGTTGTACAGCATTTAGGTTATCGTGATGAAATTATACAAAATATAGATAAAAATGAACTTTTACATATTTATATGGCTGAAAAATCCGATGAATTAGATGAGGTAATAGTAGAATACAAAGACCCTTTACCAAGAAAACTTAGATTATCAATGTTTAAAAGAGGCTTTTTAGGAAATACAAATAATAAAAAATGAAAAATTTTAAATGAGAATGATTTGAATTTGCGATACAATATGCGTAAAAAAACATTACTTGTAAATTCAAAAAAACCTATATTGGTAGAAAATAAGACTTTAGGTTATAAATTAGAGTTTTCATTGATTCATTACTTATCCGAAAATAAACCGTTTGCTTCTAAAAAAGTTTCTTATTACGGAACAACAAAATTTGAGTCCATTTCAGATAAAAGAAAAATTATAAAAAATAGAAAAAAAGCATATTTAGGTTCAATACTTCATTTTATGCGTTCTATCTATAATAAGTCATTAAAAGAACATAAATTCGGAGCTGTTAATAATGGTGTTATTGTAGATTTAGATACTTTTATTGAAGTTAAGATAGATAAAGATAAGGCTTATGTACAGGTATTAAAAGATACACTTGATATTATTTATTATAAAAATAATGCTAAAAGGCAGTCAAAAATGATTGTTAAGGGTAAAGAGTTTACAATCGATAAATTTGGGAATCATTATTCCGATTCTAAAACTATATTTAGTGGTGATATGGGAATGCAAAAAACATGCGATATGTTACCGTTGGATTATAAAAAATAGTTTTATTTTACATACTTAGTTCGTTTCATAAAACTTAAAACAACCAATCCTAAAAAGAAAAAGATAACCAATACCAAAACAGAGGTTCGCATAGATTTTGTAAAGGACATAACTGCTCCAAATGTTATTGTTCCTATGACAATAGCCACTTTTTCGGTAACATCATAAAAACTAAAATAAGTTGCGTTGCCATATGTATCTTCAGGTATTAATTTTGAATACGTAGAACGTGCTAAAGTTTGGGTTGCTCCTAAAACTAAACCTAAAAAAGCTCCTAAAATATAGAAATAAATATCTACATTCGGACTTTTACCAGGAAGTAAATATGCTGCAAAACTAACAATAATCCAAATTGCAATGGTTATTTTAAGCGTTTTAATGTTTCCGATTTTAATCGAAATTCTAGAAAAAACAAATGCTCCTACAATTGCCACAAGTTGTACTAATAATATAGTTACTATTAAGTTTGTTGTTGGTAAGCCCAATTCTTCATCGCCAAATTTACCTGCTAATACAATAATTGTTTGTACACCAGCACTTATTAAAAAGAAAGATAGTAAAAAAATAAATATTGTTGGTTGTTTTCTAATTTCTTTAAATACTTTTTTTAATTCTTTAAATCCTTTAAAGATATAATCTTTTTCTGGTTTTCTTTTAAAATAGTTGCTTGGTAAGTGGTAAAAGGTATATTGTGCAAATCCCATCCACCAAATTCCAACCAATACAAAACTGTACTGAAAAACTTTAACAGGAGCAGATTCACCTTCCGCTAACGGATGATCGATAAAACCATAAACATCTGGGAACATAATCATAGATAGAATAAAAACTAATAAGATTACCGATCCGATATATCCGTAAATAAATCCTTTTGCACTTACTTTGTCGTGCTGTTCTGGTGGTGCTACTTCGGTTAAAAAGGCGTTGTAAAAGACAATGCTTCCCCAAAAACCAATACTTGCTAAAATTGAAAAAGTTATGCCTACCCATAATTTTTCTTTGCTATCAAAAAAATATAATGCCATAACAGATAATGAACCTAAATAACAAAAAAATTGTAAAAATCGTTTTTTGTTTCCTAAATAATCTGCTATACTAGATAGCATTGGTGATAAAAAAGCAACTATTAAAAAGGAAACCGATAGAGTGTAAGTATATAAAACAGTATTGTTCCAATCTGTACCTAAAAAATGAACTTGTGCGTCTTTTCCTCCTGTAATAGCTCCGTAAAATAATGGAAAAACAGCAGTGGTAATTACTAGCGGATAAACAGAATTTGCCCAATCGTAAAATGCCCAAGCTCCAATTAGTTTTTTATTTCCTTTTTTAAACATATGTGTAAATTTTAAATTGAAAAACCGCTTTGAAAAATCAAAACGGTTTGCAATATAATAAATTTATAGTATTGTCTTTAGAAATTTCAAGGCAAATTTGTCTTTACTTTGTAGATTCAGCATTGAACTTTTTTGCAAGAACTTTTGCTTTTGGTAAATATGCTTTTAAATCGTTAATTCTAGAGACGTTTGAAGGGTGTGTGCTTAAAATTTCTGGTGGTGCTTGGTTTGCTCCTGGTCTTTGACTCATTCGTACCCAAACTTCGGCTGCTTCGCTACCGTTGTAGCCAGCCATTAACATAAAAATTAATCCTAATCTATCTGCTTCTTGTTCGTGTGTTCTGCTAAATTTTAGCATTCCTAATTGTGAGCCAACACCATAAAGCATGTTAAACATTTGTGCTTTTTTTGGATCTTTAATTTGTGTTCCTGTAAAAATTTGTGTTGCCACACCTCCATATTGTTGAATCATTCCTGTTGACATTCGTTCTTGACCGTGTTTTGCAAAGGCATGTGCTACTTCATGCCCCATAATAGCAGCTATTCCGTCTTTATTTTTTGCTATCGGAAGGATTCCTGTGTAAAATACTACTTTTCCTCCAGGCATACACCAAGCGTTTATGGTTTTATCTTCTACCAAATTGAATTCCCAACGGTAGCTATTTGCTTCTTTAGTCATATCATGTGCTCGCATAAACCTATCTACAGCTTTTGAAATTCTAGCACCAACTTCTTTAATTTCGTTTGTTTTAGTCGCATCTTTTGATAGTTCGTGTTCTCTTAAAAAACCTTTGTACTGTGCAAAACTTGTCGGAGGAACCCGTTCGTCACTTACAAAATTAATTGTTTTCCTACCTGTAATAGGAACCGTTTTACAGTTTGAAAATAGTACTAATACAATTAAACTGGTAATAATTTTTCTTATCATTTTTCTTTTTTATTAATTTACACAAAGATATAATATTTTTTCAAGTTTTTTCTTTTGTGCTTGTTTTACTGTTGTTATTTTCTTATCTTTATCCAAAAACTAATGGATTATGACAGATAAAAGACAACTTAAAAGATTACACATTGGTTCGTACATAACCTTAAAGGCTCTTGAGAATATGTTGGATTCAAAAAGCATACCAAGTTTGCTTAAAGATAATGTTGAATCTGCACGATTAGGTGGTTTTGGAGCGAGTGATTCCTCAAATGAATTGTTTGTTTTTGAAGCGAATTTTAAACAAGCAACAGAAATTTTGAAAGAATTTTTATCTCAAACTCTGTAGAATTTTTGTAGGTTTAATATAGGTTAAAAAAGTATAATTTATTTAAATAAATAGCTTAACCAACTTTCTGCTGCTGGAACTTCAAAATGGTTTTCAAATTCGTATTTGTTTTGTACTAAATTATTAAATAAAATTGTTTTTTTAGAAACGCTTCGTTTTTTAATTAACTCTCTAAAGCGCTTCATTTCTTGATATTGTACAAACTCACCTTGTTTAAAGCAGATATTTACTTTGTCTAATAAGGTTATTTTATAATCGACTTCCAAGGATAAAATAAACATGGCTAATTTATCTAATAATTCGATGGAAATTGGTTTTTCTTCCGAAATGAATAAAATTATAAAACGATTGTATAAAATTTTATAGTTTAGGGTATAATCAGCAAAAACGGAATCTAAAAATGCATTTATTTTTTTGTGTAGGTTTTCTATTTCAGTATCATAAAATTTTCTACTTGACGGATAAATATAGACTTTTGCTTCTTCGGAAAGATTGGTATAATCAACTTGCATTTTCTATTTTTTGTATTAATTCTACGATGTCTTTTTGTGTTGTATTTCCTTTGTCTTTATTGTACCAAATTTGTAAATTTTTTTTAAATTCAGCATTTAAAGAGCCATTTTTTTCTTTGTAATCTAAAACCATTTTTGTAGCAGTACTTGGTCTTGGTCCCCAATTTGCTAAAACGGTAAAATCTTTTTTGTTTAGAATGATTAATTTTGGAATTGCTTTTCCGCCATTAGTTAAAAATTGATTCATTAAATCATCGTTTTGATCACGCAAGGCAATTTTTAAGTCTGTATTTGGTAAAAAAGAAACGATTTTATTTAGTAGTGGTAAGGTTTGAGCACCATCACCACACCAACCTTCCATTAATACTAAAAAGATATAGTTCCCTTTAGCTTTTTGCAAGCGTTTTTGAATGTTTGGAGTTATTTTGATGGTTTTATCCAGTCGTTTCATTCGTCTATCATTAAGAATGCTGTAATTTAGTAAATTGTTTGATTGTTCTTTACCAGTAGATTTATTTTCTTGAAGCAATTTGGATACTAATTCTCTGAACGTTTCATAATTTATAGAATTGCTCAAACTTTTAGTTATAATTTTTTTCATTTTATTGGTATTAAATTTCTAAAAGTTTGTCGTGAGATTTTTTTGTTCTTACGCAAGGCTTAATTCCGAATCTAATTTATCTTTTAATCGAACAAGCATTTCGCTAACCATTTTTTCTAAATTAAATTCCGATTGCCAA
>CAMZLT010000122.1 GCA_947311745.1 uncultured Flavobacteriaceae bacterium
ATCTCGTTGGTGTAAACCAATACTTGGTTCGTCTAAAATATACAAAACACCAACTAATTTGGAACCAATTTGTGTAGCCAATCTAATGCGTTGTGATTCTCCTCCTGAAAGCGTTTTAGAGCTTCTGTCAATGGTTAGAAATCTAAGCCTACATCTAGTAAAAATTGAATTCGATCTTTTATTTCCTTTAAAATTTCAGTACCAATTAACTGTTCCGTTTTGCTTAATTGCAAGTTTTTAAACCATTTTGCTAATTCGATAATATCCATTTGCGAAAGTTCGCCTATATTTTTACCGTTTATTTTAAAAAAAAGCGATTCTTTTTTAAGACGTGTACCATTACACTGCGAACAAGTGTTTTCGTTCATAAATCCTTTTGCCCATCTTTTTATTGAGCTAGAACCACTTTGTTCGTATTGGTTTTTAATAAACTTTTCAATGCCTTCAAATTCAATTTGATAGTTTTGTGTAACACCCATTAATTTAGATTCTATATCAAAAGAATCTTTTCCTCCGTAAAGGATAACATCCATAGCGTTTTTTGAAATATCTTTAATCGGCGTTTGCAAATTAAAATTGAATTTTTGTCCGATTGTTTTTAATTGTTTAAAAATCCACGTATTCTTTGCTTCACCAATTGGAGCAATTCCGCCATTTTGAATGCTTAACGATTTATCTGGAAAAATTTTATCGATACTAACTTCATTTACCGTTCCTAATCCGTTACATTTAGGACAAGCACCTTTTGGCGAATTAAACGAAAAGCTATTTGGTTCTGGTTTGTTGTACGCAATTCCGGTGGTAGGGCACATCAAGTTTCTGCTAAAATATCGTGCTTTTTTTGTTTCTTGTTCTACAATTAAAATAACATTTTCACCGTGATACATAGCGATTTTTATGGCTTCTGCTAATCTTTTTTTAGAAGTTTCGGAAACTTTAATTCTATCAATTACAATTTCAATATCGTGCGTTTTGTATCTGTCTAAACGCATTCCTTTTTGAATTTCAATAATTTCGCCATCTACACGAACACGTACAAAGCCTTGTTTTGCAATTTGCTCGAACAATTCGCGATAATGTCCTTTTCGGGATTTAATAGTAGGCGAAAGAATATTAATCTTTTGGTTATTATAATTTTGTAGTATTAAATCTTGAATTTTTTCATCGGAATACTGTACCATTTTTTCGTTGGTATGAAAGGAATATGCAGTTCCGACACGAGCAAAAAGTAAGCGTAAAAAATCGTAAATTTCGGTAATTGTTCCGACAGTAGAACGAGGACTGCGATTGGTTGTTTTTTGTTCAATTGCAATTACTGGTGAAAGACCATCTATTTTATCGACATCTGGTCGTTCTAAATTACCTAAAAATTGTCTTGCATAAGCAGAAAATGTTTCGATATATCGTCGCTGTCCTTCTGCATAAATGGTATCAAAGGCTAAGGATGATTTTCCGCTACCACTCAAACCTGTTATTACAACAAGTTGATTTCTAGGTATTTTTACATCAATATTTTTTAAATTGTGTACTCTAGAACCTAAAACTTGTATGTATTCTTGTTTTTTTTTCATGTATTTTTTACAAATGTGCAAGGTACAAATTAACAAGGATTATTTTTTATGTTTCTTGTTTTTTTGTTAAAAAATTAACATTTCTATTTTTTATTTTATAATTTATTTTATCTTTGAAAAAATAATTTAAAAATTTATTAAATGAAAACAACAATTAAAAATTTCATGGTACTTTTGTTAGTACTTGTTGTGCAAAATATTTTCGCACAACAAAAAGACATATCAGGAGTTGTGTCGGATGATGCAGGACCAATACCTGATGTAACAGTTAAAGTTAAAGGAACAGAAAAAGGTGCAATTACTGATTTTGATGGAAAGTATACCATCAAAGCAAGTAAAGGCGATGTGCTTGAATTCACACACGTTTCCTATAACTCTATTTCTAAAACAGTTGGTGATAGTAACACTATAGATGTTACTTTAGCATCTAATAGTACTGTTTTAGATGAAGTTGTTATTACTGCATTAGGTATGAAACGCTCTAAGAAAAGTCTTGGTTACGCTATGCAAACGGTAAAAGGAGAAAATGTTAATAATACCAATGAAGCTGACTTAGCAAATGCCTTAGCAGGAAAAGTGTCTGGAGTTCAATTAGTAGGCGCTCCTACTTCAGGGTTTAAAGCTGCTAAAATTAGATTAAGAGGTAATACTAACGTACTATATGTTGTAGATAATATTAAACTTAATTCTCTTGAAAGTGTTAATACTGATGATATTGAAAGTGTTTCTACACTAAAGGGTTTAGCTGCAACAGCACTTTATGGTCCAGATGGTAGAAATGGAGTAGTTATCATTACAACAAAAAGAGCAAAAAGTGGTGAAGCTAAAATCGTAGTAAACTCAAATTTATCATTTGATAAAGTTACTAATTTAATGGAAACTCAAAACGAATATGGAGGTGGTTATTACCAAGATTGGGATACATTTAGTTATAATCCTCTAATTCATCCTGCTTCTTGGGCGTCGTTTGATGGAGATAAAATACCATATTATGCTGCCGATGAGTCTTGGGGGCCTAGATTAGATGGGACTTTAGTGAGACATTGGGATAGTTGGATCCAAGGTGATCCTGAATTTGGAAAATTAAGAGCTTGGGAGGCACAGCCTAACAATATTAAGAATTTTTATAGAACAGGAACTACAAGCAGAACAAGTTTAACTGCTTTAAAAGGAGGAGAAGGATATAACATAAAAGCACAAATTACGCATACAAATAGAGAAAGTGTAATGCCTAATTCAGATAGAACAACTACACAAGTTGGATTTAAAGTGGATTATGATGTAACTAGCAAATTAAAAGTTTTTGGAAATGTTGATTTTCAAGATAGAAATACGAATAATGAATTAAAAGAAAATTACGGAAACGTATATTCAAACTTAAACCAATGGTGGCAAAGACAAATTGATATTGATAGAGTAAGAAATTACAAGCGAAATGGTCAATTTGTATCTTGGAATATTAATGGTCCTACAGATGCATCCCCAAAATATTGGAATTCTCCATTTTTTGATGTATATGAAAACACTAATTTCAACAAGCGTAAATCTACCTTTGGTAAAGTTGGTGCAACCTTAGAATTAACAAACAATTTATCAACAACTATTGAACTTAGAAAACAATTTGTATCTTATGATTCAAATAGACAAACTGGTTGGGGTGATGTTGATGGTGTACCTGCTTATAGTGAATTTGATTCTTCTAGAGAAAAAAATGAATATTTTGCAATACTAAACTATGCTTCTGATATTAACGATGACTTTGATATTAGCGCAGATTTAGGTGCCGAAATATCAGAAAATAAATATAACAGAATATCTGCTAGAACCTCTGGAGGATTAAACGTAGAAGGTTATTATAGTTTAGATACTTCTGTAGATAAACCAATCGTTTCTGATTATGTTGAAACCGTAAAAAATAAAGCAACTTTCTTAAAAGTATCTGGAGGGTATAAAAACTTATTATTCTTAGATGCCAGTTACCGTTTAGATTGGAACTCAACCGCAAGAGTAGATAAAAATGTTGTAGGAACTAAATCTATCTCTACAAGTTTAATCTATTCTAAATTATTAAAAATTGACGCATTATCTTTTGGGAAATTGAGAGTTGGTTATTCTGAAGCACCTTCCTTTCCTAACCCATATAGTTTATTTCAAACGTATGAAGTTGGTACAGGTTATGGTAACACTGGTGCTCTGTCAATTCCTAATGCTTTAAACAATCCTAACTTAGAAGGAGGTACAAGAAAAGAATTTGAAATTGGTACAGAAATTCAATTTTTACAAAACAGAATAGGTTTAGACTTATCTTACTTTAAAAGGGATGATATAAATTTACCTGTTGAATTAGCTTTAGATCCTTCTACAGGAAATACATCTGTATTTGTTAATAGCGGACAAACAACATCAAAAGGTTTTGAAATCGGATTAAACGCAGACATAATTAAAAATGATAATTTTACTTGGAATACCTCGTTAAATTATGCTACTTTAACGAGAGAAGTTATAGCTTTAGCTGATGGTATTGATAATAATTATTTAGCTGCATATAGCTTTAGACCAAATTATTGGGGTAATGAATCTATGATTAATATGCAAGAACGTGTTGGTAAAGAATGGGGCGCAATTTATGGAAGACGTATCAAAAGAGATGCCAACGGAAAAGTATTTATTAACTCAGATGGAACTTATGTAACAGAAGAAAATCAATATTTAGGTAATTACTTACCTGATTTTACTGGTGGTTTCATAAATAATTTTAAATACAAAAACTTCGGTTTAACTGTGGGTATTGATTTCCAAAAGGGAGGGAAATATTTTTCTATGACTGAAATGTTTGGTAAAGCATCAGGAAATCATATTAGTACCGTTGGCGATAACACTTTAGGGAATCCTGTAAGAGATCCTTTAACGGACGCTTCAGGAACTGCTACTGGAGGTGTTGTGATTCCAGCTGCTGATGCAGGAAATAACTCTGGAGGTAAACTAATAAATGGTGTGGATCCTGTAACAGGGAGC
>CAMZLT010000123.1 GCA_947311745.1 uncultured Flavobacteriaceae bacterium
AATATAAATGTTCAAAAGCATGTTCAAAAGGTGTGTTTCTATCAATAGTTTTTCTAAAGCGATAATCAATAAGATTTATTAAGTCTGTAGCACAGATTTCAATCATACGATATTGTGCAGATTGAAAACCACTTGCAGGAGTTAGGGTATCTCTAAATTTTAAATATTGTGCTACATCCATGCCTTCTTCCATAACATTAAACGAATTAGATAGAGCATCAAAATATCTGCTAATTCTACCTAATCGCGATATAAAAAATTCTGCTGTTAAATTTTCGTTGTACGAAATTTGCTTCATTTCCCAAAGAATCATTTTAAATAACAATTCGTTTATTTGGTGGTACATTAAAAATACCATTTCATCAGGAAATTCTGTGCGTTGAATTTGTAAATTTAGCAAAGCATCTGTTTGTACAAAATCCCAGTATCTAATAGGTTTGCTGTATAATAATCCATCTAAATGAGTTTCTAAATCTTGACCAATTGCATCGTATTTTTCTTGTAATTTCTCAATTCTATCTGCTATGCTTTTTTTCATTATTTTGCGAGTTTTTTATTTTCATCAAAAATAACAAATTCTTAATTAATATGCAATTTTTATATTTTTTTTACATTTAATTTATAAAAATTTATTTTTTAATAAAAAAAATTTAATAAATAGTAATTTTAACTATTTTGCAAATAAAATAATTAGGAATATTTCTTATTTTTGAAAAATGGATTTTGAATTTTATCTCAAACAAGGTTTTTTTCACGTATTGGATTTACGAGCCTTAGATCATATTTTATTTTTTATTGCCGTTACGATAATTTTCACCTTAAAAGATTGGAAAAAAGCATTGTTATTGGTAACTTTTTTTACCTTAGGTCATACCTTTACTTTTGCTTTGTCGGCTTACGATATATTACTTGTAAACGAAAATTATGTAGAATTTTTAATTCCGATAACTATTGCAATTCCGCTTTTTTGGAATAGTTTTAATATTTTAAAAACAAAAACTTCAAAAAGCACAAATATATATTTTACTTTTTTCTTTGGTTTAATTCACGGTTTGGGATTTTCTAGTTATTTTAAAATGCTTTTAGATGATGATGAATCTATTTTAAAACCATTATTAGAATTTGCTTTGGGTATTGAATTAGTACAAATTTTAATAGTACTTTTAGTTTTATTACTTGGATTTTTAGTGCAAAAAAAATTAAAAGTTGCTAAAAAATATTGGGTTATTGGTGTTTCGTTTTTGATTTTATTAAAAATACTACCAATGATTTGGGAACGATTTCCTGTGTAAATTACATTTTTCTTTTTTTTAACAGATAGTTTTAAATTTTCTATTTAATTTTACCAATTGGATATGAAAATAGATAAGCAAAAAAAATACGATGTTACCTATCTTAAAATGGCACAAGAGTGGTCAAAATTATCGCATTGTAATCGTAAAAAAGTTGGTGCATTAATTGTAAAAGATAAAATGATAATTTCCGATGGTTATAACGGAACACCATCAGGATTTGATAATTGTTGTGAGGATGAAAATGGCGAAACCAAATGGCACGTGCTTCACGCAGAAGCAAATGCAATATTAAAAGTAGCATCCTCTACACAGTCTTGTAAAAATGCTACTTTGTATATAACTATGTCGCCTTGTAAAAATTGTAGTAAACTAATTCATCAAGCAGGTTTTAAACGTTTGGTGTATTCCGAAGCGTATAAAGATACTTCAGGATTGGATTTTTTAAAACAAACCAATATTGAACTAATTCATTTACCAATTAAAAACAATGAATAAAAAAATTAAAATATACCTTCCTATTTTTATAGGTATTGCCGTAATAATCGGAATAGTCATTGGTAGTAACCTCAATTATAGCAATAAAACAGCATTGCTTTTTGGTGGAAACAAACAAGAAGAAAAAATTAAACGACTTATAGATTACATTCATTATGATTATGTAGACGAGGTAAATACCGATAGTATTTTAGATGGAACCTTAAAAAATATCGTAGAAAAATTAGATCCACACTCGGTTTATATTCCAGCAAGTAAGCACGAAGAAATTGCCGAAAAAATGAATGGTAAATTTGTAGGAATAGGTGTTCAATTTACTATCTATAAAGATACAATTGCTGTTTTAAAAACTATAAAAAACGGTCCTAGTGAGCGTGTTGGTATAAAAGCAGGTGATCGTATTTTACTTGCCAATAAAGACACTCTTTATGGTAAAAATATAACAAGTAAAGGTGTTATTGCAATTTTAAAAGGAAAAAAAAATACCGATGTAAATCTTACTGTTTATCGAAAAAGTGAAAACCGAATTATTTCGTTTACTGTAACACGATCGGATATTCCTATTAGCAGTTTGGATGCTGCATATATGCTACAAAAAGGTATAGGTTATATTAAATTAAACAGTTTTACGGATACTTCTTTTATAGAATTTAAAAATGCGTTAAACGATTTAAAATCGGAAGGATTAGAAACCTTAATTGTAGATTTGCGAGATAATCCAGGAGGATTTATAGGGAAAACAAGAGATATCGTAGATGAATTTTTAGGCGATAATAAATTAGTAGTTTTTACTAAAAATAACAAAGGGAAAATCCATAATTATTTTGCTACACAAAAAGGTGGTTTTGAACACGGGAAAGTATATGTTTTAATCAATGAAAATTCTGCTTCAGCCGCCGAAATATTCGCAGGAGCATTACAAGATAATGATCGAGGAATAATTATTGGCAGACGCTCTTTTGGGAAAGGATTGGTACAGCAAGACATGGATTTAGGCGATGGTTCATCTGTTAGATTAACCATTTCTAGATACTATACACCAACAGGTAGATCCATTCAAAAACCATATAGATTAAATCATAAATCCGAATATTACCACGATGATTTTCGCAAACGATTTAACAGCGGCGAACTAACCAATAAAGATAGTATTAAAGTAGCCGACAGTTTAAAATTTACCACGCCAAAGGGAAAAATTGTTTACGGTGGAGGTGGAATAATTCCAGATGTTTTTGTACCAATAGATACGTCCAATTACTTTGAAGACTTTCATTTTAGAGAGATGAGTACTTTTGTTTTTGAATACGTAGATGCTAATCGCAAAGATCTTGAAAACATGCCGTTAAGTTATTTTTTAGATTATTTTGATGAAGATGAAATGATTTATACAGCATATGTAAAAAAAGTTTATGGAAATAAAAAGAATATAAAATCTAAAAAGCAAATAAAAAAATATATAAAAGCATTATTTGCACGAGAACTTTATAGCGAAAATGCGTTTTATCAGGTCTACAATCAAGGTGATAAAATGATAGAAAAAGCTTTAGAGTTAGAACAAAATAATTAAAATACAATTATGGCTTTAGTAGAACCATTATCTGCCAATGCAAATGCAGAAGTACAAGAATTAGCAACTTTTTTTAACGAAACCTTAGGTTTTTGTCCAAATTCGGTTTTAACCATGCAAATCCGACCAGAAATTGCAAAAGCTTTTATTGGTTTAAACAAGGCAGTAATGGCTAATAAAGGTAAGGTTACTTCAGATTTAAAGCGATTAATAGCTTATGTTAGTTCTAATGCAACAGGTTGTAATTATTGCCAAGCTCATGCTATTTTAGCGGCAAAAAGATATGGAGCATCTAAAGAAAAATTAGATCATATTTGGGAATATAAAACCCATAAATCTTTTAATGAAGCAGAACGTGCAGCTTTAGATTTTTCAGTAGCAGCATCTATTATACCAAATGCAGTAGATACGTCGATTCATAATAATTTAAAAAAGCACTATACCGATGGTGAAATTGTTGAAATTCTTGGTGTAATTTCATTATTCGGTTTTTTAAACCGATGGAACGATTCTATGGGAACAACCTTAGAAACTAATGCAATAAAAACAGGAAAAACCTACCTTAAAGAAACCAATTGGGAGGTTGGTAAGCATAAATAAATTGCTGTAGTAAATAACACTTATTTTTTAGCTTTAAATAACGGAACGCTAGAACACGCCTCGCCATACATTATACTTGAAGCAACAGGAATTAATTTTTCAATTAGTTGCACATAAGCAGATTCTGGTATTTTTGTATCTGAACATCCTTTTACTAAAATTAATTTTTCTTTATAAACAGAAATATCTAGTTTATCAATAATCTCACTAAATAAAATAGTTTCAATTTTTTCTAAAGTACCAACAACAACTCGTTTTGTAAAAGGAGCAAGTTTAGTAGTAATCAAAAGATATGCCCAA
>CAMZLT010000124.1 GCA_947311745.1 uncultured Flavobacteriaceae bacterium
CTTTTGGTAAAAATAAGTCTGTCAAAATTATAAGTTTTTTGATAACAAAAGTAACATTAATCCCCAACTTTTATAGCTGACCCGAGAATTTTAGCTTTGATAAATCCATTCAAAACAAATTAAACGCAAAGATACTATTTAACAAAAACGATAAAACAACTAAAGAATTATTGCAGAAATATTTACCAACCATTACAACAAAAGAAAAAATTATAGCAAATAATTAGGTAAACAATAAAAAACTTTAATCTCATTTACTTCTTATTTTCTCTATAATTCTTTTCGATAAATAATTCCATATCTACCAAAGTTGTGTGTAAATAATATCTAAATTCTATATCGTTTCCAAACTTTTTCCGTCCTCGCTCGTAAAGACCAAAAGAGCCATCGATATTTTGTCTATATAACAAACGCCTGTACGATTGTTTAAACGAAGGCGCTTCGGTTTTACCAATAAGTACCAAACAAGTTAATAGTTCACCAACCAAATCATCGTCATTTTTAAGTTCAAATTTCTGAATTATTTTTGGTAAAATTTCGGCTAAATAGTCTAAATCGGATTTTGAAAATCTATTTTGTGTAGTTTTATTTCCATAATCATAGGCTGCAAAAATAAAATGTGTTAAAATATAGCTTTGCGTTCTATCGTAAAATTCTAATGGCTTTTGATAAGCGATAGGTCCTTTAAGTTTTTTTGCATATTTTAATTCGATTGGTTTTTTGAGTTTAAAGAAATTATAATATTTTTCAAAAACTGCTCTTTGCCATTCACCACGAACTTTCATATGTGCATCCATACGCTTTTTAATTTTATCAAATTCCTTTTTATAAGCAGAAATATCAAAATTCAATTCTTTTAAAAGCCACATAATTCTCATATACGACATACTATTTTTCTTAAATAATTTATCGCTTACCTCTGCCATATTATGAAAAGCGGGCTCTTGTATTTTATCGTATAATGGCTTTACTTTTGCTATAATTTCTTGTTTTTCTGCTTCAGAAGTACTTGCTTTTTTTAACTTTAAAAACAAACCAAGATATTCAGCCAAATGTTTTTTATCAGGCAATCCCTTTTTGCGAATATAATCCAAATCAAATTTTAAAGTATAGGCATATTTTTTTGTTCGTTTTAAGGCTTTTTTATAGGTGTTTGAATTTCCTACTTTTTGTTTGAGGTTTCTACTTTTTGAAGTAGTAACCGTTTTATTGGAATTCTTTTTTACAATTTTCTTTTTTTTTGGTTCGGAAATGCAGCTAGAAAATGCTAGAATTGCTAAAAAATATATAATTTTATTCATAATATCTAAAATTTAATCAAATTTAATTGCTTTTACAGGATTTATTTTACTCACTAAATAAGTCGGAACGATTAACATAATAACACACAGAATTAAAGTCCCTAGATTTAACAGTACTATTTGCGAAAAGGAAATATAATACGGAACATTAGATACGTAATAATTATCAGAATCTAATTGTATAAAACCAAAGTATTTCTCAATAAAAATAAGTCCTAATCCGATAAGATTTCCGTAAAACAAACCTTTTAGAATAATATAAGTTGCGTTGTATAAAAAAATTTTCCGAATACTTTTATTATTGTTTCCTAAGGCTTTTAAAATTCCTATCATTTGTGTTCTCTCTAAAATTAACACTAATAAAGCAGTTATCATATTAATACCTGCTATAATAATCATTATAACAATAATTAGCGTAATATTTACATCAAACATGCTAATCCACTCAAACAAATCTCTAAATTTTTGTGTAACTGTTGTAGTGTTTAAACTCGGATCAATTTCGTCGTAAATAGCGTTTGAAACGAAATTTAATTCCTCAAAATTATTTAAATTTATTTCCAAACCACCAATTTGATTCGTTTTCCATTTATTTAATCGCTGAATAACGCTTAAATTACCAATAACATAATGCGAATCGTACTCTTTAATACCTGTTTTATAAATTCCTGAAATGATAAAACTTCGCGGTTTTGCTTTACTAGTAGAAGCTGTCTTTTTTGTTTCGTCTAAAAACCACATTACTACTTTATCATTTACTTTAAAGTGCATTTTTTTAGCGATGTTTTCGGAAATGAGTATGGTTTTACTTTGCTTTGCATGTAAAGAAATAGTATCACCTTTAATGATATATTCTTTAAATAAAGACCAATCGAAATTTTTAGAAACCCCTTTATACACAACCATTTCAAAGTCTGTTTCTGTACGAATCATTCCGTTTTTAGTAGCAAAAGATTGTATGTTTTTTACACCTGAAATACGTTTTATTTGCTGTTTTAATAAAGTATCAAAAACAATTGGATTTTGAGAATTTTCTGCATTACTTTGATTGAATTTTGATACTAATATATGACCATTTAAACTGGAAATTTTATCTCGAATCTTATACTTTAAACCTAAGCCTGTTGCAACAGAAATAAGCATTACTATCATACCCAAAGTAATTGCTACAATTGCAATTTTTATTATTGGCGAAGAAATACTATCTTTATCTTTTTTATTAGTAAGGATTCGCTTTGCTATAAATAATTCGTAATTCAATTAAAAAATGTTAAAAAAATTCAAGTTCAAAGATACAATTTTATTAGTACTAATTCTATGCTTGTTTAATTTATCGTGTAAGAAAAAAAAAATAATTCCGAAAGAAAAAATTTTTTTTTCTAATAATATTGTCGTCGGTGCGGATCGGTTTCGTAAATATATTTCGCTAGTAAAAGATAAAAAAATTGCCGTAGTTGCAAATCAGACTTCTATTGTAAAATCAAATACTGCTTTTATTAAAAATGGAGAAGAAATCTTTAGTTTTATAAATATACATCTTGTAGATTTTCTGCTTTCTAGAAAAATTAAAGTCCAAAAAGTTTTTGCTCCAGAGCACGGTTTTAGAGGAAAAGCAGATGCAGGAGAACATGTTAAAAACGGAATTGACAGTAAAACCAAATTACCTATTATTTCGTTATACGGAAAAAACAAAAAACCAACTTCAGAGCAATTAAAAGGAATAGAAACTATTATTTTTGACATTCAAGATGTTGGTGTTCGGTTTTACACTTACATTTCTACTTTACATTATATCATGGAAGCATGTGCGGAAAACAATATTTCTCTAATTGTATTAGACAGACCAAATCCGAATGCTCACTACATTGATGGACCAGTTTTAGAAAAAGAAAATAGTTCTTTTGTTGGTATGCATAATGTTCCTGTTGTTTACGGAATGACTATTGGTGAATATGCAAAAATGATTAATGGCGAAAATTGGTTGACAAATAACTTAAAATGTAATTTAACAGTTATTTCTTTGCAGAATTACACACATCAAATAAAATATGATTTACCAATAAAGCCTTCGCCAAATTTACCAAATGCAAAGGCAATAAATTTATATCCATCTCTTGCATTTTTTGAAGGTACGAATATTAGTTGTGGTAGAGGAACGGAAAAACAATTTCAAGTATTTGGTTCGCCATTTTTACCAAAAGAAAAATACGCATTTACATTTACTCCAAAACCAAATTTTGGTTCAAAGCATCCCAAACACAATGGTAAGATTTGCTTTGGAGAAAACCTAACAAACGAATCGTATTTAAACCAATTAAATCTGAGTTATTTAATATATACGTATGAGAATAGTAATGATAAAGATAAAAAAACTTTTTTTAATAGCTTTTTTACGAAATTAGCAGGAACAAAAAAGTTACAAAAACAAATTGAAAGCGGTTTATCCGAAACAGAAATACGAAGTACTTGGCAAAAAAAAATAGATACCTTTAAAGAAATTCGTAAAAAATACTTGCTTTATAAATAGCCTTAGTAATTGATGATTTCTATAATATTAAAAATATACGTTGATAAATTAACAAATTGTTACATTACTACATTAACAAATCGCTACATTAACTAATTGTTACATTAATATTTCATTAACCACGAGGAATATAATCAAACTGGCAGCGATTATTTTCCACATCACGTCTAACCCATTTAATACCACGAATATCTTTTAGTACACGCATAAAACCTTCGATAAAACCCCAACCAGTCCAGCAAACAGCATGTTCTATTGGTTGTAAATCATTACGTTGTAGAATACTATAAAAAACACAATTACAAATAAAGGCTTGGTTATCTTCTTTTAAAATTTTTTGTGCGAAGCCTAAATCATTTAGTGTTTTTTCTAAAATCTCTTCATATTCATGTCTTTCATTATTTTTCATAATTGCTAAAGCTAACTCTCTACCAACCTGGCGTAAAATAGCAAATGAAGCTTTTTTACTTAATAAATTAGTAGTAGATTCTGCAAAAGCATATACAATATTCTTTCCTTTAGCACCTTCTGAAACATCGATACGACTCAATACAATATTTACAGCTTTTTCTCCAATAACATCCTTCATTAAGCCGATTAAAGTGTCAATGACCTCTTTGGTAATTTCACCTTTAATTTTAGTGTTTGATTCCATAATTTACACTTTTAAATCTTTTGCAAGATATGAAAAATAACAAAAAAGAGTGCAAAAATTGCACTCTTTTTTTAATAATTCAAAATTTGAGGGAATTCTAATTATTTTTTATGTCTAGTTTCTGATGAAACACTAATCTTTTTTCTTCCTTTTGCACGTCTTCTAGCTAACACCTTTCTACCAGTTGCACTCGCCATTCTTTCTCTAAATCCGTGTTTGTTTCTTCTTTTTCTGTTCGATGGTTGATACGTTCTTTTCATTCTATAATATCTTTAATTGGTTCTAAAACCTTTAGGTCTTTTGTGAAAATTTTTGCAAATATACAATTACTTTTCTTTTTCGCAAGGTTTACAAAAAATATTTTTACTTTTTTTTATGTGCGATAATTTTCATTTCAATCAAGAGGTTAGGATGTGGTAATTGGTGTACTGCTACAGTTGTTCGAGTAGGTCCGTTGTAATCAAAAAAATCAGCATACACTTGGTTATATCCCTCAAAATCTTTCATGTCTACCAAAAAAGTTGTAACATCTACAATGTCATTTAAAGTTAAATTTTCAGTTTCTAAAATTGATGCAATATTTTCAATTACTGCTTTTGTTTGTTTTTTAATATCTAAAATGTGATTCCCTTCCAAATCAATATCTGCTCCAACGTGTGTGTTATCTTGCCTTCTAGAGCTTGTGCCAGAAACAAACATAAAGTCTCCTACTTGTTTAATATGAGGATATCTACCTAATGGTTTTGCTTTTCCTTTTATAATTTTTGCTTGCATCTATTTATTTTTTATTTTATCTAATAACTCTTTTTTTAATTTTTTATCACTTCCAAATAACCAATTTAATACATTCTTATTCCAAATATCGTTATATTGTTTTTCGGTAATAATTTTTTCCTCTAAAGCTAAGTCTAAAATTTTTCCAGGGTATGAAGATTGTGCTTCGGATTCCATTTCACCTAATGGGTATGGATCATCTAATCCCATAATAATTTGATCAACACCTTGTCGCTTTAATAATAATTCTAA
>CAMZLT010000125.1 GCA_947311745.1 uncultured Flavobacteriaceae bacterium
GTTTGTCATCAAAATTTTTAACTACCGATTCTAATACTAAAGTTGCTTGATATACATCCTCTAAGCCATAAAAGTTTTTACCCATAATTACCAATCCTTTTATTGCCCAAACTTTATAGGCAGAATACTCTGAAGCGATTTTCTGAACTGCAATATTTGAATTTTTAAAATCGCCTTCTTTATTTTTAAAATAGGCATCGTAATAAATGGATTCTGCTTTTAATTTTCCTTGTGCTGTTAAACCAACCTCTTGGTAAGCCGTTTTTGCTTTGTCCCAATTTTCGGTTTTAACAGCAGAACGTGCAATAATTATTTTTGCATCGGTTTTTATTCTGTCTTCTAAATTGGTATTTAACAGAATTTTTTCTGCGTAAGCAACAGCTGCATCGTATTTTTCTAATTGGTAATTCCCTTTCATTAAATTACTTTGTGCATATAACACATTTTGATTAGAAGCTGCTTCGTTTTCTAATCGTGTTAAAACAGGAATTGCATTTTCCCAATCGCTATCTTTTAATAAAATTTGCGATAATCTTGTTAAGGATTGTTCGGTATATTCGTTAGATGCTTGATCAATAATATATTGATAATGCGGTTTTGCAATTTTGTATTTTTTATCAATAAAAAACATTTCTGCAAGGTAAAAATGAGCATTTAAAGCATGTAAACCTTTAGGGAAACGCACTAAGTACTTTTTAAAATTGCTTATTGCTTTCTTTTTGTTGTTTTGTTGGTATTGCATTTCGGCTGATTCGTACATAGAATTGTCTAAATCGGTATCTGAAATTTCTACAAAATCAATATTTTGAATCCAATTTGCATATTCATCAACACGACCTAAATTAATGTAAATTTGTTTGGCATTGTTTACTGCTTGTCGTGCTTCAGGAGTATTTGGATACGCTGCTACTAATTTTTTGTATTTTACTAACGCATCTTCGCCTTGGTTAGCATTAAAATAAATCAGCCCTTGTTTTAATAAGGCTTTTGGCACTAACGGACTAGTTTTATAGGTGTCAATTATTTTTTGATATGCTTGTAATGCTTTGGAAGTGTTTTTTGCTTTTTTATAGGCATTCCCTAAATTAAAATAGGCTTCTGCTCGTAATTTTGATGTTTTATGAATGCTTAAAAAGTTTTCTAAATCGGTTATTTTTTTATCATTTTTTCCTACAAAACCATAACTAATTGCTTTTTGAAAATGAGCATAATCCAAACTTTTTGCTTTATTTTTAATCGCATTATTGTAAGCATCCATGGCTTTCCAGTAATCTCTAGAGATAAAATACGAATCGCCTAATCGTAAATAACTATCATTCTTAGCATCACCATCTTGTGTGTTTGCAATAAAATTAGTAAAATGTGTTATGGCGTTTGGATACTCTTTTAGTTTAAAATAGGTATATGCCAAATTATAATCTACATCGTTAAATTCTGGCGTTTCGGTTGCTTTTTCATTAGAAGTAAAAGTGTTAAATCCTTGTTTAGCTTTTTCAAATTTATTTAAAATATAGTTTGCTTCGGCTTTCCAAAAAGTTGCACGAGCAGTAAACATAGCATTGTATTTTTCTTTTAAAGATGTATCAAACATGGTTATTGCTTCCTCGTAATTAGCATCGTTAAACAACTGTAAGGCACGATAAAAAGCTACTTTTTGCAAAATTGCTTTAGATTTTTTATCACTTTTCTTTTTTAATAATTTTAGAGCACCAACGTAATCTTTAGATGCAACGTAAGAGCTTACTAATAAATCATTTACTTCGTCTTTAGCTTCGGATTTTGGATATTTTTGCAAGTATTCGGTAAGTACATCAGGTACCGATTTATACGGGTTTCCTATCTGATAACTCAATTTTGCATAATTTAACCATGCATTTTTTTTAATATCGTTATCATAATCCATTTCCATCGCATTTTTAAATGCATTTAATGCCTCTTGTTGTTTGCCTTCTTTCATATAACATTCTGCAATATGGTAGGATGCATTTTGCGAAACGGCACTTTTTCCTGCTATAATTTTATTAAACCATTTTATGGCTTCGGCATACTCTTTTTGCTTGTAGTATGCATAACCCAATTGGTAATAATCGGTATTGTTCCATTTATTTCGTTTTCCTCTATAATTTTTTAAATGCGGAATTGCTTTACTGTATTTACCTAAGTTAAAATACGATTCGCCTATTATTTTAGAAACATCGGATTTTTGTTTTGGTTTAGCATTTTGTAAAAAAGGTTCTGCAATAGCAATTGCTTCGGCAAATTTTCCTAATTTGAATTTAATATTTGCTTTAAAATACGGAATATCTTTTCCTAATTTTTGATCGGAAACTTGATCTAAATATTTATCAGCATTTTCATAATCATCTTGTTGATATGCCATATATCCGTTATAGTATTTAGCTTGTGAACCATATTTAGGAGAATCTAGCAATTGTGCAAAATAATTTTTTGCTTTTTTATAGTTTTTTGCTTGAAACAAAGCATAACCATATTTAAAGTTAAAATCCTCTTCTTGTTTTATAGTTAAACTTTTAGTATCTACGTGCTTAAACCATTTTAAAGCATCGTTATATTTTCCGTAATCGTAATAATATTCGCTAACTTCACGATAGGCATCATTTCGTTTAATACTAGTGGGATAATTCGTTACAAACTCTTGCATTTGTTCGCTTCCGTTTCTATCACCAAGATGTAACGATGCAAAAGCAATATAATAATCGCAAATTGCTTTATTTTCGGAAGTTGCCTCAAAATTATCTCGAACTTTTAAAAATAATTCTTGCGATGCACGATAATCCTTATCGTGATACAATTCTAAAGCATGGTTAAAATCTTTTAACGGATAGGAATATATAGTAGATTTTTGAGCAATAGCCTGAAAACCAACTAAAAAAACAACAAACAAAACAATCTTTCTTAAGTACTTCATAGGATTTTAAATATTTTCAAAAATATAAAGAGTTTAGCATATAACGGCTATTTTACACAGTAATTGTGTTAAATTTTAGATAAAAACGGTTTTTATTAAAATAATTCGGCAATTAAAATTTAGAATACCGAAGAAGCGTTCTATAATTCGTTTTTTATGGTTACTTTTGCAAAAAACAGCAAAATCATGCAATTTGATGTAAACAAATATAGTATCGCTCAAATTGAGCAATTAATTTCCGACAAGAACGAAGCTTCTTTATCGGAAATGCTACAAGAATTACATCATGCAGATTTAGCCGAAATTTTAGATGCTATTGATTTTAAAAATGCTATTTACATTTTTAAATTATTAGATAGTGAAACTACTGCCGAAATTTTAACGGAATTAGACGACGATACTAGAGAACGCGTTTTAAAAGGATTATCTGCTAAAGAAATTGCCGAAGAAATTGATGAGTTAGAAACCGATGATGCAGCAGATATTATTGCAGAATTACCAGATGAGCAAAAAGAAGAGGTAATTTCGCATCTAGACGATGTAGAGCATGCAAAAGACATTGTAGACCTACTTCGTTATGACGAAGATACTGCTGGAGGAATTATGGGTAAAGAACTCATAAAAGTATATGAAAACTGGTCTGTTTTTAAATGTGTTCGTGAAATGCGAAGACAAGCAGAAAATATTGAAAAAGTACACACTGTCTATGTAGTAGATGAACACGAAATTTTAAAAGGAATTCTTTCCTTAAAAAGTATGCTTACCACTTCGATGAAATCTAAGGTAAAAGACATTTATAACCAAAATGTAATTTTTGTTAAAGTAGATGAACCAGCAGACGAAATTGCGCAAGTAATGCAAAAATACGACTTAGTAGTGTTACCAGTCGTAGATGAAATGGGAAGGCTTGTTGGTAGAATTACCATTGATGATGTTGTTGATATTATTAAAGATGAAGCAGAAAAAGATTATCAAATGGCTGCTGGTTTATCCGAAGATGTTGAAGCCGATGACTCTATTTTTCAGTTAGTAAAAGGTCGTTTGCCTTGGTTGGTTTTAGGTCTTTTTGGAAGTCTTGCAGCAGTAACTATTATGCAAAATTTCCAAGCAATAATGAACAATCCTAATTATCGTGCTTTATTTTTCTTTACACCTTTAATTGCAGCTGTTGCAGGAAATGTTGGCGTACAATCCTCGGCAATTGTGGTACAAGGTTTGGCAAACAACATTATAAAAGGTAGTATTTGGAAACGATTACTTAAAGAAATTTCGATTAGTGTAATAAACGGAATTTTCTTATCCATAATAATCATTGCATTTGGCGAAGTGCTTAAATACGATTTTATTTTCACTATTGCTGTTTCCGTTTCATTAATTGCAGTTATTATTATCGCTTCTTTAATCGGAACTTTTGTACCGTTAATTTTAGATAAAAAAGGTATTGATCCTGCACTTGCAACAGGCCCTTTTATCACAACTAGTAACGATATTTTCGGAATTCTAATTTTCTTTAATATCGCTAAATTAATTTTAGGATTTTAAAGTATATAGTTACTACTGCACACTGTTTACTAAACTCAAATTCCTATTTCTACACCTAATTTATTAGCAATAAGTTTTGTAATTCGTTTTTTAACTTGTACGAGTTTAATTTTTTCGATTACATCATTCCCAAAAGCATATAATAAAAGTGCTTTCGCTTCTTTTTTAGGAATACCACGTTGTTGCATATAAAATAATGCTGTTTCATCTAATTGACCAATAGTACAACCATGCGAACATTTCACATCATCGGCAAAAATTTCTAACTGTGGTTTAACATTAATACTTGCTTTTTCACCAATTAAAATGCTGTTATTTTGTTGAAAAGCATTGGTTTGTTGTGCTATTTTATCTACAATTACTTTCCCGTTAAAAACACCTGTTGCTCTATCGGCATAAATTCCCTTGTATAATTCGTGGCTTTCGCAATTTGGCTGTTCGTGTTTTACCAAAGTATGGTTATCTACTACTTGTTTTTCTCCGATAAGGGTAAAACCATTTAAGTTTGATTCTATCCGTTCGCCTTCTTGATAGAATTCTAAATTATTACGCGTAATTTTTCCGCCAAAACTAAAGGTATTAACCGAAACAATACTATTGTCTTTTTGTTGCACAAATGTTTGATCTATTAAAGATGCTGTATCCAAATCATTTTGGATTTTGTAATAATCAATAATTGCACGTTTATTAGCATAAATTTCTGTAACAGAATTTGTTAAAACTGAATTATTATTAAGATTTTGATGTCTTTCTATAATTTGAACATGCGAATTTTCATCTACAATTACTAAATTTCTAGGTTGTAAAAAAACATCTTTAGTTGAAAAATAAAGTAACTGAATTGGTTTTGGTACAATCGTATTTTTAGTAATATGAATAAAAGCACCTTCTTTTGTAAATGCAGTGTTTAAATCGGTAAAACTCTCGGTATTTTTAGCAATTTTATTAAAATAATGATCCATTACCATTCGGTATTTTGGCTTTGTAATTGCGGATGACAACAAACAAACATCAATTCCTGCATGTGTAGTTTCCGATAAAAAAGAACTGTAAACACCATCTATAAATACTATTTTATACGTATCCATTTCATGAATAAAGTATTTTTTTACATCCTTTAATTCTACTGTAACTTCGTCGCTATTCGGTAAAACGATATAGTCTTTTTTTAAAAGCGACTGTAAGGAAGTATATTTCCATTCTTCGTCTTTTTTTGTAGGAAATCCTTTTTTTTCAAACGCATCAATTGCTTGTATTCTCATATCGTGAATTGAAGCATCTACATTTAAAACTGCTTTATTTTCTAACTCAAAAAAAGAAGTTAGTAATTTATCTTTCAATTTCATATTGCTATTTTAACCAGTCGTATCCTTTTTCTTCTAATTCGTGTGCTAACTCTTTCCCACCTGATTTGATAATTTTCCCGTTGTATAAAACATGCACAAAATCAGGTACAATATAATCTAAAAGCCTTTGGTAATGGGTAATTACTAAAACACCATTATCGTTTGATTTAAGTTTATTTACACCATTTGCCACAATTTTTAAAGCGTCAATATCTAAACCAGAATCCGTTTCGTCTAAAATAGCAAGTTTCGGTTCTAACATTGCCATTTGAAAAATTTCATTTCGTTTTTTTTCTCCACCTGAAAAACCTTGATTTAAAGAACGAGAAAGAAATTTACGATCCATTTCTAATAAAGCTGCTTTTTCTTTAATTAATTTAAGCATATCTTTTGCTGGTAAATCATCTAATCCCTGTGCTTTACGTTTTGCGTTTATTGCAGCTTTTATAAAGTTCGTTGTGGTAACTCCTGCAATTTCAACAGGATATTGAAAAGATAAAAACACTCCTTTATGTGCTCGTTCTTCTGGTGCTAATTCTAAAATAGATTCATCATCAAATAAAATATCTCCTTCTGTTACATCGTAGGTTTCATTTCCTGCTATTACAGCAGACAAGGTACTTTTTCCCGAACCATTTGGCCCCATAATTGCATGGACTTCTCCTGCTTTCATAGAAAGGTTTATTCCTTTTAATATATTTGTATCTGCAACTTTTGCATGTAAATTTTTAACTTCTAATATGGTTTTACTCATTTTTGTTATTTTTGAGTTTTACAATTATTTTTTTTATTTTAAACTATCCAACACTTCCTTCTAAAGAAATTTCTAATAATTTTCTTGCTTCCACAGCAAATTCCATTGGTAATTTATTCAACACTTCTTTACTAAACCCGTTTACAATTAAAGCGATTGCTTTTTCGGTATCAATACCTCTTTGGTTACAATAAAATATTTGGTCTTCGCCAATTTTACTTGTTGTAGCCTCGTGCTCAATTTGTGCAGTTTTGTTGTTACATTCGATATACGGAAAAGTATGTGCACCACATTGGTTCCCCATTAAAAGCGAATCGCATTGCGAAAAATTACGTGCATTTTCGGCTCTAGAACCAATCTGCACCAAACCTCTATACGAATTTTGCGATTTACCAGCAGAAACACCTTTAGATATAATAGTACTTTTAGTATTTTTACCTAAATGAATCATTTTTGTTCCTGTATCTGCTTGTTGAAAATTATTGGTAACAGCAATGGAGTAAAATTCACCAACAGAATTATCTCCTTTTAAAATACAACTAGGATATTTCCATGTTACAGCAGAACCAGTTTCGACTTGTGTCCAAGAAATTTTCGCATTTTTTTCACACAATCCTCTCTTGGTTACAAAATTAAATACACCTCCTTTTCCATCTTTATCACCAGGGTACCAATTTTGTACAGTAGAATATTTAATCTCTGCATCATCTAACGCAATTAATTCTACAACTGCTGCATGCAATTGATTTTCATCACGTTGCGGGGCAGTACAGCCTTCTAAATAACTAACATAACTGCCTTTATCTGCAATTAAAAGTGTTCGTTCAAATTGACCTGTTCCGCCTTCGTTAATACGAAAATATGTAGATAATTCCATCGGACAACGTACGCCTTTTGGTATATAACAAAAAGAGCCATCAGTAAATACCGCAGAATTTAATGCTGCATAAAAGTTGTCTGTTTTCGGAACAATTGTTCCCATATATTTTTTAACTAATTCAGGATGTTCTTTAATTGCTTCGGAAATTGGCATGAATAAAATACCTTTTTCAGCTAGTGTTTTTTTAAATGTAGTTGCTACAGAAACGGAATCTACCACAATGTCCATAGCAACACCAGAAAGGCGTTTTTGCTCGTTTATTGAAATCCCTAATTTTTCATACATTTTAAGTAATTCATCATCCACTTCATCCAAACTATCCAATTCTTTTTTTGGCTTTGGTTCGGAATAATATGAAATCTCTTGAAAATTTGGTTTTTCATAACCAACATTTGCCCAATTTGGTTCTTCTAAATTTTGCCAAATTTTAAAAGCATCTAAACGCCATTCTGTCATCCATTCAGGTTCTTCTTTCTTTTTAGAAATAGCTCGGATAATATCTTCATTTAATCCTTTAGGAAATGTTTCTGCATTTAAATCCGAATAAAAACCATATTCGTATTCTTGCGTTTCTAATTCTTTTTTTAAATCGTCTTCTGTATATTTATTGCTCATCTGCTTAGAATTATAAGGAAAAACTTTCACCACAACCACAAGTACGTTGTGCATTTGGATTATTAAAAACAAATCCTTTTCCATTTAAACCACCTGAATACTCCAAAATTGTTCCTGCTAAGTATAAAATACTTTTTTTCTCAACAATAATTTTTATATCATTATCTTCAAATAAGGAATCGGTATCCGTTTTGTTTGCATCGAATTTTAATTCATACGACAAACCTGAACAGCCACCACTTTTAACACCAACTCGAACAAAATCAACAGCTGAATTAAAACCTTCTTCTTGCATCATCTGTACGATTTTATTTTTTGCAATATCGCTAACTTTTATCATAACTAATATAGATTGATTCTAAATAAGTGCAAATATACAGAAACTTTATACATATATTAAGAACAAAATTAAAATATATACTCCAATCATCACAAAATTTTATTCTAAAAGCAATAATCACATTCGTTACAAACATTCTACAGCATTTATATAGATAATTCGTTAAAAACTAATTCTTTTATTTGAGAATTAAAATAATTACATTAAATTTGCAAGATTCGTAACTTTAATTTTAATCAAATTAAGAAAAATATCGAATTAATTTTTTAAATTATAGAAATACACTTTTTATGAAAAACGCTTTATTATTATTGTCCCTCACAATGATGCTAACCATTTCAAGTTTTGGGCAACAAGATCCGCAGTACACACATTACATGTATAACATGAATGTTGTAAATCCAGCATATGCAGGAAGTAGAGAAACCTTAAGTATTGGATTATTAGGTAGAACTCAATGGGTTGGTATCGATGGAGCACCAAAAACCATTACCGCAAACGTACATGCACCAGTTGGCAGAAATTTAGGTTTA
>CAMZLT010000126.1 GCA_947311745.1 uncultured Flavobacteriaceae bacterium
GAATATTTATAAATTCAAGGCAAATTTAAGTTATAAACGGAAATAAAAAAAATTAATTATAAACTTTATAAGAATTAGATTCTTTAATTGATAAAATTTTGCCTCCTAAAATTACTTTTTTACTAATTTTTTTAGGTTTAGATTTATAATAAATAAACCCTTTTAATTTAACTTTTGCATCTAATAAATCAGAAACATTAATTTCTACTTCGCCTCCAGTTGCAGCAATTACAGTAGCTTGTTTAGATATTAAATCTAAAGCTTCATAACTAGCACCTGTATTTACTATAACAGTTTGTAATTTAGTTGTACCAAAAAGCTCAATTACACCTCCTGAAACGGATTTTATTTTTATATTTTCGGTTTGTATTTTTAAATGTACTTCTGCTCCTTCTTGTGCTTTTATTTCTATAAAATCTTGATTAATAGCATCTTTACTTCGTATTTTTGCTCCTTCATTTACATCAATTAAATCTAAATCGTTGGTATAATATAAATTTACTAAAGTGCCATCTACATCAAAAACTTTTGGTAAAGAAACACTTAATTTTAATAATCCATTTACATTTTTTACGACAACTGCTTCACTTTGAAAGCCTTTAATTTCAATTTTTGGGACATCACTTTTAATTAATTTCACCTGTAAACCACTAAAAATTTTAACACTATTAAAATCACCTAAATTTTTATGAATTCGTTCTTGTGCTGTTAATATTTGTGTACATAATACTATAAGAATAAAATATTTTTTCATTGGATTTGTTTTTAATTTCATTAATAAAGACCAAAATAAAAGTGATTTGTTACAGTTTAACCGTAATTACATATTATAATTTTCTATTTCGTACTAAAATTATCTCAAAACACATAAAATTATTCCATAACTTTAACAGCTGTACCAGTAACAGAAACACAAACTTTATAAAATTGATCTAATATCTCTACATCAACTTTAATACCAATAACGGCATTTGCTTTTAAATTATTTGCATTATGCATTAATTTTTTAAAAGCTTTTTCTTTTGCACTATCTACTGCTTTTGGTAAATTATTACTTGAAAATATACCATAAACAGTAAGAGAAACGCCTGTTACTATTCCTAAATAATCATTTATTTTATGGTTTTCTATAGAATTTGTTGTTGTTAAAATCATATGGAATTCATTTTAATATTAGTTTAATTAAAAAAGACATTTACCTAATACAATTATAAAATAGCATCATTATCTAATATAAAATCCAGGTGTTTTCGTTCTAAATCGGCATTTTTTACTTTTACCATTACTTCATCACCAAGTGTATAACTATTTTGTGTTGCTTGTCCTACAAGAGCAAATTTCTTTTCGTCAAAGGTATAAAAATCGTCTTTAATATCTTTTGTACGAACCATTCCTTCGCATTTATTTTCTACAATTTCTACATAAATTCCCCAAGCAGTTACACCAGTAATTACACCTCTAAAAGATTTATTTTGATGATCTTCCATATATTTTACTTGCATGTATTTTATAGAATCTCTTTCGGCTTTGGTTGCCATGTGTTCTCTTTCTGAAGAGTGATCACATTTTTCTTCGTAAATTGTTTTTTCTGGTGAATTTTTACCATCTAAATAATGTTGTAATAAACGATGTGTCATTACATCTGGATATCGTCTAATTGGTGAAGTAAAATGACTATAATATTCAAAAGCCAAACCATAATGACCAATATTTTCGGTAGTATATTTTGCTTTACTCATTGATCGTATTGCAAGTGTTTCTACAATATTTTGTTCTGGTTTTCCTTTTACTTCTTGTAATAATTTATTTAACGAATGGGTTAATTTTTCTTTAGATTCAACTTCTAAAGTATATCCTAAATTTTTTACAATTCGTTGTAAATCAGCTATTTTTTGCAAATCTGGTTCGTCATGAATACGATAAATAAATGTTTTATTAGTAGGATTTCCTGCTTTATTTTTACCAATAAATTCGGCTACTTTTTTATTTGCAAGTAGCATAAATTCTTCAATTAATTTATTAGCATCTTTTGATTCTTTAAAAAATACACTAATAGGATTTGCTTTTTCATCTAAATTAAATTTTACTTCAATTTTATCAAAAGCTAAAGCACCTGTTTCCATTCGTTCTTTTCTTAGAATTTTTGCTAATTCATCTAATTTTAAGATAGCATTAGCAATTGGTTCTGGCATAGCATATTCTTTTTCGGTAAGCGAAATTTGCTTTGGAATTATTGTTTGTAAAGTATTGGAATTCTTATTTGTATCTATAATTACTTGTGCTTCTTCATAAGCATAACGAGCATCGGAATAGATTACAGTCCTACCAAACCATTGGTTTTTAATTTTAGCATTATTATCTATTTCAAAAACTGCCGAAAAAGTTAGTTTTTCTTCATTTGGTCTTAAAGAACAAACATTATTTGATAAAATTTCAGGTAACATTGGTACTACTCTATCTACTAAATAAACGGAAGTTGCACGAGCATAAGCTTCAGTATCTAAAATAGTATTTTCTTGTACATAATGGCTTACATCTGCAATATGAATTCCTATTTGATAATTACCATTTTCTAAAATTTGAAAAGATAATGCATCATCAAAATCTTTTGCAGTTATAGGATCTATTGTAAAAGTAAGAACATCTCTAAAATCTTTTCGTTTAGCTACTTCTTTTTTAGTTATTTCTATTGGTAATTTTGCAGCGTCTTCCTCTACTCTTTCAGGAAATTCGTAAGGTAAATTATATGCTGCTAAAATAGAATGAATTTCGGTTTCATGATCACCAGGTTTACCTAAAACAGTAGTTATTTTTCCGAACGGTTTTTCTGAATTTTCTGGCCAATCGGTAATATTTACAATTACTTTATCACCATTTTCTGCATATAATAATTTCTTTTTAGGTACAAAAATATCTACATACATTTTAGTATCATCTGGTATTACAAAACCAAAATTTTTACTTAGCTGTAATATACCTACAAATTCGGTTTTTGCACGTTCTATAATTTCTACAATATCGCCTTCGGTTTTACCATTTGCTTTACGGTGATAAATATATACTTTTACATAATCGTTATGTAAAGCATGATTTAAATTTCGGTTAGGAATAAAAATATCTCCATCTAAATCCTCGCAAATAACATAACCGTTACCTTGTTGATTGATATCAATTTTCCCTAAATGATATTTACGTTTTTCAAAAATTTGAAATTTACCTGTTTCAACTTCTTTAATTTTATTTTTTGAAGCTAATATAACTAATTTATTTATTATTTCTTGTTTTCCTGCTGGATCTAAAATAGCAAGTTTAGCTGCTATTTGTTTATAATTAAAACTTTTATTTTCGTTTTGGTTTAGAATTTTTAAAATATCGCGAGTTAAATTTTTCATTACACGATTTTTCTTTTTAAAATTCTTTTTTTTCTTTTTACTCATTAAATTGTATTTGTTAATTTTTTATTATTCCATCGTAAAGATATAGAGAAGTAAAATCGGAATAATAACATTTTCTTTTGCAAAGATACATTAAATTTTAAAAACACTTTTTTTCAAGGTTATGAACATTTATATATATACTATAATTTATTTTAAAAATTTTTAAAAAAGAATGATGGTTATTATTGTTTGTTAATTTGTAGTATAGTTTTTATAATAAAAATTAGGAATTGTTACTTATTAAAAAAAATGAACAAGTTATCATACTATTAAATTATTAGAAATCAACTTAATTAAGATTGCTATAAACAAATTGTTTATAACTGTTAATAACAGGTTTTTTGTATAACTTTATTTTATTTTTTCTTTATAATTACTTGTTTTTCTGTTAATATCTTGTGTTAATTTTTAGATTAATAAATTTGCTTTTTCTATTTTTACTTTTGTATTGTAAAATTAATTTTTAAATCAAAATTTAGTTTTAATAAATCATTAAAAAATAGTTAACAATTGCATTTTTTATAAAACTTTAGTTACTAAATTATTATAAAATTAGATTAACAATTGTTTTTAAAAATGTTAATAAGCTCAAATCTTATTATATTTTACTTAATTTTGTTGTTTAAAACTACTAAATTATGAAAACTATCGCACTTGCAAACGATCATGCAGGAACAGAATATAAATTCAAAATTATTTCTTTTTTAGAAAAAAAAGGCTATAAAGTTATTAATTTTGGTACAGATACTACCGAAAGTATGGATTATCCTGACACGATACATCTTGCAGCAACAGCTGTTGAAAATAAAGAAGCAGATTTAGGAATTATTTTGTGTGGATCTGGTAATGGAGCTCAAATAACCGCAAATAAACACCAGAAAATTCGTGCTGCTTTATGTTGGAATAACGAATTGGTTAGTTTAGCAAGAAAACATAATGATGCTAATATTTTAACAATTCCTGCACGTTTTGTTTCTATATATCAGGCATTAAATTTTATAGATATTTTTTTAAATACTAAATTTGAAGGAGGAAGGCATCAAAATAGAGTAGCAAAAATTGCTTGTTATTAATATTTAATTTTATAACAATGTCACACAACCATTCGCATAGTCATAATCATCCTGAATTATCAGGTAAAAATTTATTATTATCCATATTTTTAAATATTTTTATAACTATTGCACAAATTATTGGTGGATTTTTATCTGGTAGTTTGGCATTAATTTCCGATGCTGTCCATAATTTATCTGATGTTATTTCGTTAATTGTAAGTTATGTTGCAAACAGACTTGCAAATTCAAAAAAACAAACTTTAAAACAAACATTTGGTTTTAAAAGAGCTGAAATTATTGCCGCTTTTTTTAATGCAGCTTCCTTAATTATTATTGCTATTTTTTTAGGTATTGAGGCAATAAAGCGATTTAATCAACCATACGAAATTGAATCTAATTTAGTAATTTGGTTAGCTTTATTAGGAATTTTAGCAAACGGTTTTAGTGTATTATTACTAAAAAAAGATGCAGAACATAACTTAAATATGAAATCTGCTTATTTACATTTATTAACCGATATGTTAACTTCAGTTGCTGTTTTTATTGGTGGTTTATTAATGAAATATTATCAAATTTATTGGATTGATGCTGTTTTAACTTTAATAATTTCGGTATATTTAATCTATATGAGTTGGCGTGTTTTTATGGAATCTTTAAAAATTTTAATGCTATTTGCTCCTGATGATATTGTAATTAGTGATATTGAAAAAGAAATTTTAAAAATAAAAGAAGTTCGTAATATACATCATGTACATCTTTGGCAATTAAACGAAAAAAATTGTCATTTTGAAGCACATATCGAATTTAAAGAAAATATAAAATTATCCGATTTTGATTCCATTTGTGAAAAAATTGAACATTTATTAATACACAATTTTAATATAAATCATTGTAATTTACAACCAGAATATAATAGAGATGATGAAAAAGCTTTTATAATTCAAGATTAAAAAAAACTATGATTGATTTTTACACTAAAAATTTTGAAATGTTAACTACAAATGAACTCTATGAAATACTACGATTACGATCGGAAGTATTTGTAGTAGAACAAAACTGTGTGTATCAAGATTTGGATAATAAAGACCAAAAAGCATTACATATTTTAGGTTATAAAAACAATACAATCGTTGCTTATGCTCGTGTTTTTAAAGCAGGAGATTATTTTAAAAAAGCAAGTATTGGTAGAATTGTAATTTCACCAAAACATCGTAGTGAAGGATATGGTTCTGAATTGGTTAAAACTGCAATAATGGTTATTAATATACATTTTAAACAATACGATATTGCTATTTCTGCACAAGAACATCTAGAAAAATTTTATAATAATTTAGCTTTTATGCGAATTGGTAAGTCGTATTTAGAAGACGGAATTCCGCATATAAAAATGATACGAAAGTAAAATTTTACCTACATAATGAATAGAATAAACCGTATAACAGCAATATTAACACAACTTCAATCTAAAAGAATTGTAACAGCACAATCTATTGCTAATCGTTTTGATATTAGTTTACGAACTGTTTATCGCGATATAAAATCTTTACAAGAAGCAGGTGTTCCGATAGGATCAAAAAATGGTATTGGTTATTTTATTGTAGATGGTTATCGTTTACCACCAATTATGTTTACCGAACAAGAAGCAAATGCATTAATTACTGCAGAAAAATTAGTACAACAAAAAAATGAGAAATCTTTATCCAAAAATTACACATCTGCATTGATAAAAATAAAAGCCGTTTTAAAAAACCAACAAAAACAAAAAATAGAACTTTTAGAAAATAGAATACGTTCTGAAAAAACAAAAAAAATTATACCAAAAAGCGATTTTTTAGCTAAAATACAAACAGGAATTACCGATTTTATTCAATTAGATTTAACCTATCGTTCTATTTATAAAAACGAAATTACGAAGCGAAAAATAAAACCACTAGCTTTATATTTTACCGAAAATGATTGGATATTAATAGCATTTTGTACACTGCGAAACGATATAAGAGAATTTAGATTAGATAAAATGGAATCGCTTAAAATTACTAACGAAATTTTTACTGATTTTAAAAAATTTAATTTGGGAATGTATTTAGATGAAGTACATAAATAATTTTTTTTAAAAAATAAAACATGTTGACATACTGTTGTCATAAAGCAGTGTTATTTTTGCAGTATAAAATTTAATTAAAATATAAACAGCTAAAAAGTAAACTAATAATTCCTTAATTTAGCAAACTAAAAAGAATATTATGGCAAAAGCAGACAAAGAGAAAGCAGCAAAATTAAAAGCATTACAATTAACACTAGATAAACTAGATAAAAGCTACGGAAAAGGAGCAGTAATGAAATTAGGTGATATAGCACACCAAGATGTGGATGCAATCTCAACAGGTTCTTTAGGGTTAGATTTAGCTTTAGGAGTAGGAGGATACCCAAGAGGTAGAGTAATAGAAATTTATGGTCCAGAATCATCTGGTAAAACAACTTTAGCAATTCATGCAATTGCCGAAGCTCAAAAAGCAGGAGGAATTGCAGCATTTATAGATGCAGAACACGCTTTTGACCGTTTTTATGCAGCAAATTTAGGTGTAGATATTGATAATTTAATTATTTCACAACCAGATTACGGTGAACAAGCATTAGAAATTGCCGATAATTTAATTAGTTCAGGTGCAATTGATATTGTTGTAGTGGATTCTGTTGCTGCTTTAACCCCAAAATCTGAAATTGACGGTGAAATGGGTGATTCTAAAATGGGATTACACGCAAGATTAATGTCGCAAGCACTTAGAAAATTAACAGGTACAATTAGTAAAACAAACTGTACGGTAATATTTATAAATCAATTACGTGAAAAAATAGGTGTAATGTTTGGTAATCCTGAAACTACAACAGGAGGAAATGCTTTAAAATTTTACGCTTCCGTTCGTTTAGATATTCGTCGTAGAACACAATTAAAAGATGGCGATAAAGTTATAGGAAACTTAACCAAAGTAAAAGTAGTAAAAAACAAAGTAGCTCCACCTTTTCAAGTAGCAGAATTTGATATTATGTATGGCAAAGGAATCTCTAAAGTTGGTGAAATTTTAGATCTAGCTGTAGAACATGGTATTGTTAAAAAATCCGGTTCGTGGTTTAGTTACGGCGAAACAAAATTAGGACAAGGACGCGATTCTGTTAAAGGATTAATAGCTGATAATCCAGAACTTATGGAAGAATTAGAAACTAAAATATTTGCTATTATTAAAGAAACAAAATAATTTTTCTAAATATATTAAAAAAACCACTTACAATAGTAAGTGGTTTTTTTAATAATAAGTTTTGCTTATATTCGTTTTGAATAATACCAGTTTGACATCAAAATACGTTATTTTTTTCGTTTTACTTCTCTAAAAAAATTAACTATAATTATGCTGAAATTATATATATATTTTAGTAACTGTTATTGATTTTCGCACAGTTTTTTTAGTTTCGTTAAGCCTAATTTAAAGTCTTTTCCGATTGCTTCTTCCATATTCATAGTTAATTTCATAAGGTTAAAAGGGTATAGCATATCACTGTTAAACCCCCAAGTTACTACGGTTTTATTTCCTTCTGATTTTAGTTTAACATATCCTTGTGCTTCACTTTCATAAGGTGTATAAAACTTTAAATTTGTTGCGAATAGATTAGGTGCTTCAATTTTAGTAATTGTTTGACTTCCTTTTCCTACATTTTTATTATCACTATCCCAAGAATTTTTTGCACCAATTGTACCGTCTGTTCCTGTTAATTCTTTTTTCATATTTGGGTCATATTCCATCCAAGGACTCCATTTATCAAGGTCAGTAAGACTGTTTGTATTTTCCCAAACTTGTTCGATAGGTTTGTTAATTGTTATAGACTTTTCGTAATTAAAGTCGTTAGATACAAAAAGTGCTGCAATTAATATAATTGCAATTATAGCAAATAAACCTATTCCTATTTTTTTTAAAATTTTCATTGTTTTTTATTTTTTTGAAATTAATAATTAATTTTTCAATATTAAGTTTATTATTTTTTTCTATAATTTTCTTGTTTTAATTTGAGTAACTTGTTAGAATTACTACTATTACAACGATTATTAATATTTTGTTTATTTTACTATTTGTTCTTATGGTTGCTAAGAATTTTATATCGAAATCTACTAAAGCTATATTTATTGTGATACAATAATATATTGTAAATTTAGACTAATTTTTTGTTTTATGAAATAAGTATAATAATTTTTCTTAAGATTTTATATAATTAACCAAGCTTTAAAATACGATAAGCTCCTTGTAAAACAAGTATAAATACAATCAAACCAATTAGTAAATCAGGAATATTAGAGTGTAAAAAATGAACGAGTATTCCTGCAAGGATAACACCTAAATTTATAATAATATCGTTGGAAGTAAAAATCATACTTGCTTGCATATGTGCTTCTTTACTTTTTGATTTTTGTAAAACATACAAACAAATACCATTTGCTAAAAGGGCAAATATAGAAACGATAATCATTATATAAAAATTAGGAAAACTAGGGTTTAAAAATCGTCTAATTACTTCTGAAAAACCTAAAAATGCTAAAATAATTTGAATGTAACCTGCAAATTTTGCCACTCGTTTTTTTAATAAAATTGTACCTCCAACAGCAAAAATGCTAATACCATAGACAAACGAATCGGCAAGCATATCCAAGCTATCGGCAACTAATCCCATTGACTTAGAAAGCCATCCTGTGGTAATTTCAATAAGAAAAAACACAAAGTTTATACTTAAAACAACCCATAAAATCTTTTTTTGATTTTTGTTTTCGCTAAACGTATTTTTAGTAGATGTTTCTGTAGAAATATGCACACTACCTAAATTGAGTTGTGTTAATTTTTTGGTGATTTTTTCTAAATCTGTAAGATGATAAACCGTTAATTTTCGATTAGAAATATCAAATTCTAAATTTTTAACACTTTGCAATTCTTGTAATTGCATACGAATTAGATTTTCCTCAGAAGGACAATCCATTTTTGTAATAGTATAAATAGATTTTTGCACGATTAAAAACGATAAACCAATTCTAATTTATAGTCTTTTAATACATCTTTTACTTTTTCGTAATCTTTAGTAAATCCTAAAATATAACCACCACCACCAGAGCCACAAAGTTTTAAGTAATAGTCGTTTGTATCAATACCTTGCTGCCATAATTTATGAAAAGCATTTGGTATCATTGGTTTAAAATGATTCAAAACTACTTTGGATAATTCTTTTACATTTCCAAAAAGAGATTTTACGTTTCCGTGAAGGAAATCTGCAATACAAGCATCGGTTACTTTAGCAAAATCCTCGCTAATCATTTTACGAAATCCTTCGTTTTTCATCTTATTCATAAAGATGTTTACCATTGGTTCGGTTTCGCCAATTTGCTTGGAATCTAATAAAAATACGGCTCCTTTACCTTGTTTTTGCATAGGAATTGCCGTTGCTTCTAAATTTTCTTTAGAGTTTATTAAAATAGGCAAACTTAAATACGAATTTAACGGATCTAAACCAGAACTTTTGCCGTGAAAAAAAGATTCCATTTCCGAAAAAATAGTTTTTAATTTTATTAATTTATCTTTGGTTAAGTTTTCTAAAACGGTAATTTTTTCCGTAGCATATTTGTGGTAAATAGCAGCAACTAAAGCACCTGAACTACCTACACCATAGCCTTGCGGAATGCTTGAATCAAAGTACAAACCATTGGTAATATCTGTTTTTAATTTTTCTAAATCAAAAACAACCAATTTAGGATCAATTTTGCTTAAATAGGTAAAATATTCTTGTAATTTTGTATTGGATTCTGTTGCTTTTTCCGAAGTATTTTCATCTAATTTTAAAGCTCCTTTATACGAGTTATACGGAATTGCTAAACCTTTAGAATCTTTTATAATTCCATATTCGCCAAACAGTAAAATTTTAGCGTAAAATAATGGTCCTTTCATATATGCATTTTTATTTTTCATCAAATGAAACTCTATCACGAATATAGTGATTATTTTGACAATGTTCGATTAAATCGGAAACGATAAATTTATGAATTGCTATTCGATCTTTTTCAGGATATAATACGTGTACATTTGCACCTGCATCTAAGGTAAAACTAATGGGTAAATTGGTATCTTTTCTAAATTTCCAAATTTTTTGAATGATTTCTAAAGTATTTGGTTTCATTAAAATAAAATACGGATTGCTACTCATCATTAAACCATGTAAAGTTAATGCTTCGCTTTCTACAATGTTTATAAATTGCTTAATATCACCATTTTGTAAAATATTTTTAATAGCAATCATATTGTTATTTGCTTGTTCAAAACGAACGTTTGCAAACGGATGATTTTCCATTAATTGATGTCCAACAGTACTTGAAACGGTTTTTTCGCCTTTATCTACCAATAAAATGGTGTCGTGGTAATTTTTAAAATTTTCGTGTATGGTATACGGAAATGGAATGCCAAATAAATCGGAACTACCTTTAATTTTAGGGTGTTTTCCCCAAACAACAATACCATTTTTTATACTTCTACTTGCCGATCCAGAGCCTAATCGTGCTAAAAAGGATGCTTTTTTTAGTATATAATCATCTGCTAAATTTGTATTTATTTTTTTTTCTATTTGCATTAAACATAAAGATAGTGCAGCCATTCCGCTTGCTGAGGATGCAATACCAGAACTATGTGGAAAAGAATTTCGGGTTTCAATACTAAAAGAATAGTGTTTTAAAAAAGGCATATATTTTTCTATTCTTTCAAAAAAAGTGAGGATTTTAGGTTTAAAGCTGTCGTGTTTTTTTCCTTCAAAAAACACTTCAATTGCAAAAGTATTTATTTCGGATTTCTTTTTAAATTTTACAGTTGTCTGTGTAAAACAAGCAGACAACGTAAAACTAATTGATGGATTTTTAGGAATTTGATTTTTTTCCTTTCCCCAATATTTTACCAAAGCAATATTACTTGGTGCTTTTGCTGTTACGACTCCTTGATTTAGGGTTTTAAAAACGGTATTTTTTGATATAAAATGATTTGCTTCCAAAGGTAAAATTTTTGACAAAAATACACTTTTTACTTTGTAATTTCTAAAATAAACACAAATCCGTTTTATGAAATAAAAAACCTATTCAGAAACACGATAATCTAATATAGATTGTGTTGGAGCTAGAATATTGTATTGTTTCCAAATATTTGGATTGTATTTTTTTAGTATTTGTATTGGGAATTCTTTTTGTACAGAGGTAGTTTTATATTCTGTATTGTTAAGAATATTGTTTTTTAAAAACAAAAATTCTTGTTTTTCGTTTACAATATTTTCAATTTGTGTTTTTAATTTGAATTTAAGTTTGTTTTTTGCTTTAGTATTTTCAATAAATTTTACAGGCATTTTTATATAACTATACATATCTTTACTTTGTCTAATATACTTTGGAGTATATTTATCATTATCTCGCTTATAAAACTCTATAGAACCTTTCCAGTTATAAATTTTGTATTTAAAGCCAACCCATTTTAAATTTACGCCTTCTAATTTTTTACCTTTTTGCATAGTAAAATCTAATTTTAAAATAGCAAAAGTTTCATCACTTACATACATTTTTCCGCTGTATAATGCCGAGGTTTTTCTTGGTTTGTAATCAATTTCGTATACCAATTCGTTATTAAAATATAAGGTGTTTACTAATGTGTATTCGTACTTTTTAGTATTTAAAACTTCGGCAAATAAATCGTTTTTGCGATACACAGTATTTTTAAAAATACCTTTTGTTTTATATAAAACCCCAACAGGATAAATTTTTGGTTTGTTTTTTTTTTTATCTCCTTCCATATCGGATATTTTTAAGGAATCTTGCACTTTAAAGAAGGCTATTTTTACTTTAAAAACTTTGTCTGTGTATAGTTTTACAAAAACATTTTTTAATTTTTCTTGTAACTTATCCATAGAAAAATTCAAATCTGGATTAGATAAATGTGTTGCTTTTTGTAAGGCAATTTTTATGCTATCTTTACTTTTATGGTACAAATTATATAATACATCACGATACGCAATATCGTTATTTGCAATCATTGGTTTTTTAATGCTATCTAATAATTTATTAAATCGTTGAATTAACGTTTTATCGTAATTTTTTGATTTATCAATAACTAATTTTAATTTTTTAATGTTATTTTCTGTACGTAATCGTGTAAATATTTTTTGTTTTGTATTTACCAAATCATCGTAATTTTTAGATAGATTTTCGGTAACTTTTAGAATGATTTCTTTTTCGGTTAATTGTTTTTGGTTGTCTATATCTACTTCATCTAAATTTACAATTTGTTCCTCTAAAAAAATTGTTTCAGAAACATCTTTTATTTTAATTTCTTTATTTTTAAAACCAATACACGAAAATTTTACGAGAGTATCTTCTGTAAATTTTTCAATATTTAAGCTAAAATTTCCCTCTTCGTTACTTATTGTTCCGTAATTTGTATTTATCTGAATCGTTACATACGGAATTGGTTCTTGTGTTTGTTTATTTTTAATTATGCCATTTACATTTTGACTGAAAGTAGCGATATTCCATAAAAATAGAATCCCTAAAAGTATGTTTTTTATCATTTTGGTTTTTTATTAAATAGACGATTTCCTTTTAAAAAGGTTTCCAAAAATATATAATTAGTTTAATATACTATTTTTTAGGTGTTTAAAGTATTGTTAAAATGATGAATAGTATCATTTTAACAATACACTAAAGGTTTATATAAAATTTACAATGTAAACATTTCGGTATAATATTTATAAAATAGAGGGATGGTTTCAATTCCTTTTAGGTAATTAAAAATTCCGTAATGTTCGTTTGGAGAATGGATGGCATCGCTATCTAAGCCAAAACCCATTAAAATGGATTTAGATTTTAATTCGTTTTCAAAAAGTGCAACGATAGGAATACTTCCTCCGCTACGTTGCGGAATTGCAGGAAC
>CAMZLT010000127.1 GCA_947311745.1 uncultured Flavobacteriaceae bacterium
TAAATTTTAAAGTTTAGTAATATTAAAAAGTAAGCCCCTAAAATAAAGTTGGTTGCATTAACTCATCATAAGTTTTTTGCCAATCTTTATCTGGATTTTCAAGAAATTTTAGTAGATGAATATAGTTGAACAGATGAATTTTACAAAAACTAACCAAATTTGAGAATCCCCATTTTCTTTTAAGTGTTTTTTGAATGACTGTCATTAAAAGATTTGCTATCAAGGCACAATATATCTGAATTTTAATTGCATTTTCATTATCTCCTAAAAAGTATTTTAGTGGGAAATTTTGTTTTAATTGCTTGAATAACAACTCGATTTGCCATCGTAATTTATAAATACCAGCAATAAGATCCGCCCTAAGTTCAAAAAGATTTGTAAGAAATTCAAATCTACGCTTTAACACTCTATCATAGAATGTTACCTTTCGAAGTTTAAGTTTACTATAGGTATTACCTTCTTTTACTTGAACCTCTATTATTTCATCTTGTTCAACTCCACAATGAATATTATCATCAATTGATTTAACCTCAATGGTGTCATATACGGCATTATCTTTTATCCGTGTAACAAAGCCCGTTTTGTTTTCGCAAAACAGCTTAAAAGCCTTGTAATCATTATATCCTTTATCAAAAACATAAATGGTATTTGAATTTAATTTGAGTTTGTTTAATAATATGTGGTCGTGGGTTGCTGCGCTAGTAAACCAAATCATTTTAGGAACTTGTTCATCAACATTTATAACCGTATGTAATTTAATACCACCCTTAGATTTTCCATTTTTTGGTTTTCGTCCAACACACTTTAATATATCCTTAAATAAACTGATTGTTGAGCTATCAAAAACCTCTATTTGCTTATTAATGACATCTTTAATTCTGCTGTCCGATAAAAGATGACCATATTGTTTTAACAGTCCATTGTAAATACTTCCAAATACATCCGAACTTCTTCGTTTGTTTGCATCAGCTAATGTGCTTTTTTTGGGAATATGATTTAATTGAAAATGTTTTGTCTTACCTGATAAACCTAGCATTGCACCAGACACCTCACGAAGGGATGAACACTTTGCAAAAGAACTAAACAACATACTAATCATATGATCCTTTGTTGTAAACTTCTTTACATATCTGTCTGATTGATGTTTTTGGGTACTGCCATATATAATTTTAGGGTCTATTAATTTAATCAGCTGTCCGAAAACCGATGTGCCATAAAAATGTGTACTTTTGCTCATAGTATTTTAATTTTTGGTAAAAATCAAAAATACTAAATTTTGAAAAAGGGAGATTTATTTCTCCCCTCTCTTAATTTTTTATCGGACAACAGTGATTTATTTTTTATGTTTTGTCTTTAAAAAAATAAAAACTGCATTTTTAAAAAAATGCAGTTTTATATCAAAAAAGGTGTTTTTTCTATTATTTTATTTGGTTTCACCTACTTTTTTTTGCAATATTTCAGCTAATTTAAAATTTACTTTTTCACCAAATTTATTGTAAAATGTACAACTGTCGTTTTCAATAGTATAAAAATACGTTTCGTTTTTATAGTTTATACTTCCATTTTTTTGTTCGTTTACAACTTTAAAATCTTTTACTTTTTCAAAAGTTACCATATCTTCATCACTATTATACAATAAAAATATAGCTGGAATTGGTTCACTATCGGAATTATAATCGAATTTAATCATGCTTTTTTTTGTTTTGGCACTTAATTTTAAACGCATGATTTCGTGCTGTTTGTTTCGCTCAACAGAAATTATTTTAAATCCAATTTTATTTTTTGTTCTGAAATCATTTGCTATTTCCTGTAATTGTGCATCGGTAGTTTTTGCTGTTATCACCGTATTATAACCGCCATATTCAGTCGAATTATTATCCTCCAAATTAATAAATTTTTTAGATATTGTAGCTATAGTTTTATTACTCTTGACAGTAAATTCTTTTTCATTTTCTACAAAAGAAAGTGTCATATTTTTTATTGGTTTATCCCCATTTTGTGTAAATCTTTTATAAAACTTATTTTCACTTGGAAATTTGACTAAAAAATCCATACCAATAATTTCGTCATTTCTACCTCGTCTAATATTACTAAATTTAATTTTTGCAGGACTTTTTTCATGATTAAAAGCTGTTTCAATACGCTTTAATTGTGTATTCGTACTTTTTGCCGTTATTTTGAATTCTTTTTTAAAAAAGTAATTTATAAATGAAATAGGATTGATATTTTTACCATTTTTAAGTATTTCGTAATGTAAATGTGGACTAGTAGATTTTCCTGAATTACCAATAGTTCCGATAATATCGCCACTTTTTACCGAATCGCCTTTATCAATTTCAATAAAATTAAGATGTTGGTATTTCGTTACGAAATTGTCTGCATGTTGAATTTCGATAAAATTACCTTTATCGGTATCAAATCCTGTTTTCGCTACGATTCCGTTAGCAGTTGCATAAACATCCATATCTTTATGTACTTGAATATCAATACCTTTATGAAATTTTCGTTCTTTCGTTATCGGATTTATACGAAATCCGTAATTTGAAATTCCTATAACGTTATCTAGAGCAACAGGATTTACAAAACCAGTAGTATTTAGTGTTTTTTGTATAAAAACCTCTTTGGTATTAAAGGCAAATAAAAACAATGCCATAAATGGAATAATTAGTACATACTTTAACTGATTGACTTTTTTTGAATTTGTTTTTTGTAACATAATAATGCGTTTTTTAATTAATGATTGATAAAAATTATTACTCAACGCAAACGGATATTTTGTAATACTTGTCTTTAAAAGCAAGTATTGGTATTCTTTTTTATTATATTTATTTACAGTATATTTATCTGCTATAAACTCTAAGTTTTCTTGTAATTTTTTCTTGTACAACCATACAAACGGATTAAACCAAAGTACCATTGTTAAAATATTTAGTAATAATAAATCATAGGTGTGTTTTTGATTTATATGTATTTTTTCGTGTGCTATAATTTTATTTAACTCTTTTTTGGAAAACATTTTAGCATTATAAACAAGGTAATTAAAAATAGAAAATGGTGAAATTTCTTTTCTAATTTCTACAAAAATAATACGATTAGATTTTTGCTTATTTCCTTTTTTGATAAGTTGTACTAAAGAAAAAAATTCTACTACCAACTTTAAAAACACTACGAAAAATCCAATATAATAGACATACGAAAAAAGAGAAATCCAATTGAAATTTGTATCTACATTTTTCGGTATCGAAGGAATGTTTTCTGCCAACGAAATACTTTTAGGAATCGCAATTTTAGCATCTATACTTTGCGAAATAATTTGCTCTACATAAACAGGGACATAGATATTTGGCAAAATAATACTCGCAAGTATTCCTACAATAAAAAAAATACGAATGGTGTTAAAAAAAGTTTCTTTTTGTAAAAAAACTAAATAAAACACGTAAAAAAATACAAGTACTATTGAGGATTTTAATAAATATTCCATGTTTATTTTTTATTTTCAATTAAACGAATAATTTCTTTTAACTCCTCCACACTTATTTTTTCTTCCTTTGCAAAAAAGGAAACTACATTTTTATACGAGTCCTCAAAATAATTTGTAATGGTCTTTTGCATATAGGTTTTTCGGTATGCCTCCTTTGAAATGGTTGGAAAATATTGATGCGTATTACCAAAAGCATTATAGCCAACAAAACCCTTATCTTCCATCTTACGTATAGTCGTAGAAATAGTATTATAATGTGGTTTCGGACTTGGTAATTCTGCCACAACCTCTTTAACAAATGCCTTTTTTAGTTTCCACAAAACTTGCATTATTTCTTCTTCTTTATTAGTAAGTTTTTCCATTTTATTTGTTTTTTAAGAAACCCAAAGAAGTACAAAATATACTTCTAAGGGTTTACATCCGTTTACTTTGCAAACATATAACTATTTTTGTAGTTATGCAACTATTTTTATAGTTATTTTATTTGTAAAACAAAATTAAGCTGTAAAAAAATATTTTTTTACAGCTTAAACACTTATAAATAAGTATGTTATACTAATTTGAATATATTTTTTTAGAAATTTGTGATTTATATATTTGCAGACTTCGGATTTTAGATTTATCCATTTTTTTGTATTCTTCCTCACTCATTTCCTTACCATTTACGATATATTTGGATTCGTATTGTGTATACTTATCGGCATTTTTATTTTGCCCATTTGCAAATGAATTACTATTATTTTGCATAGATTTCATCATTTTTTTTAGCATATCATCGTTTCCGAAAGGATCACTATCATTAAAAAAAGAACTAAAAAACGGATCGCTAGCAATAGTGCTTCTACTATTAAAATGCTTTAACATTTGCTGTTGCATCATTTTTTGAATTTGAGCCATTTCATCATCCTCAGAAATAGTATTTCCGAAAGTAAAAACATCTTGATTTTCATCGGTAATACTAATAAAATCGTCTTTAATTTTTATGGTAATCGGATAAATTCCGTTTGTATTATTACCTGAATACTCTTGCGTATTTCCGTTTTTAGAAACCGTAATATCTATATTGGTAATAAAATTTTCACCATTTCGTTTTACATTTGAAAAAAGCACATCAATTTTTTCTTTTTTTAGATCTTCCATAATCTTTAAGAAATCCGAATCACTAGTTTCCTTTGTAATGCGTATTGTTTTGGCGTTTTCTAAATTAATATAGTTGTACTGTGCCGTTGAAACAGGATTTACCATAGCTATTTTTGGCAATTCGTAGGTTTCTACTGGATCCTTATCGGAATTATTTTTTGTGAAATAAAACGCAGATACTAACAAGAAAACTACAACAGGAATTATATATACTATTTTTTTCATGCTTCTATTATTTAAAGTTCGTAATTTTTACGACAAATTTAATACCAATACACATTATGTCAGTGTTAAAATATTCTAAAAAATTACTCTATATTTGCCAAAAAATAAAAAGAAAATGGAAAGTGTTTTTTATATCATAGCAGGTTTTATACTACTAGTTGTTGGTGGAGATTTTTTAGTAAAATCCTCGGTTGGTTTATCGTTTAAATTCAAATTATCTAAATTAATTATTGGTATGACTGTGGTTTCTTTTGCAACTTCAGCTCCTGAATTATTAGTTAGTTTACAAGCTGCTTTAGATGGATCGGCAGATTTAGCTTTGGGTAATGTCATTGGTTCAAACATAGCAAATATTGCTTTAGTATTGGGTTTAACTGCCATGATTGCTCCTATAGTAGTGGATAAAAGTTTTTACACTATAAATTGGCCTGGAATGTTACTTTTTTCGGGATTTTTATATTTCTTTTTAAAAAATGATTTGCTTTTAAGCAGAATAGAAGGTGCTATTTTATTTGCTGCTTTAATAGCTTTTGTTATTTTTATGATTCATAATGCAAGAAAAAGCAATAAAAATGATGAAATAACCGATTTAGACGACGAAATTGACGGAAATCTAGAACAAGCTGGTTACGGAAAAATATTCATTTGGTTAGTGATTGGTGCTGCTGCTTTGTATTTTGGCTCGGAATTTTTAGTTACAGGTGCTAAAAATATTGCCGAAAACTTAGGTATTAGCAAAGGAGTTATTGGTCTTTCGGTAGTAGCAATTGGTACGAGTGTGCCTGAATTAGCAGCTTCTATTATTGCTGCATTAAAAGGTGAAAAAGCAATTTCCTTAGGTAATTTAATTGGCTCTAATATTTTTAATATCGGTTCTGTTTTAGGTTTAACAGCAATGATTTCGCCTTTAAAAGTAGATCCTAAAATGCTAGAAAACGATATTTTTTGGATGATTGGTGTCGCTTTTATTTTAGTACCACTAACGGTATTACCAAAGAAAAACATATTTTCTAGATACAAAGGCTTTTTACTGGTTGCTGGATATGTTTTATTTATGTACTTTTTATTTGTACGATAAAATACTTCTTAAATTCAAGAAGTAACAAATTCCGCTTTAAAAACAATTGCAAAATATTTTTTTATTTTTTGCTTAACCTCGTCTTTAGGTATCTTTTTGTCTAGTTCAATTTCTAAAGAAGTTACGGCTTTTCCACGAATACCACAAGGAATTATATGATCAAAATAACCAATATCGGTACTGACATTTAAAGCAAAACCATGCATGGTAACCCAACGAGAAGTACGCACACCTAAAGCACAAATTTTTCTAGCAAAAGGTGTTCCTACACCCAACCAAACACCAGTTTCCCCCTCGCTTCGCTCTCCTTTTAAACCATAATCTGCAATTGTACGAATGATAACCTCTTCTAAATTTCGCATAAATTTATGAATATCGGAAAAAAAATTATCCAAATCTAAAATAGGATAACCAACAATTTGTCCAGGACCATGATACGTAATATCGCCACCACGATTGGATTTAAAAAAAGTAATTCCTTTTTCTTTTAACTGTTCTTCAGAAAGTAAAAGATTGTTTATATCGCCACTTTTACCCAAAGTATAGACATGTGGATGCTCGGTAAAAATAAAATGGTTTGGTGTTGGCTTTTTCACCTCCAAATCTCTATTTTTTAATTTAATAGCAATTATATCTTGAAAAATTTCATTCTGAAAATCCCAAGCATCTTTATAATCTGTTAGTCCGATATCTTGTAATTGTATTTTTTGCATACTGCAAATATCTTATTATTTTTTTGTATGTTTACCTTTATGTTACAAAAAATTAAAACTGTTTTTTTAAAGAAAATACACTTGCGAAAAGTGGTAAATGACTTTTTGAGTCCGTTACGATTTGAATTACCAAAAAGAGAAAAACAATTTTTAAAAAGTGCTAAAACCGAAGCAATTACAATTCCTGTTTTAAAAAAAGAAGTATGTATTTTACGATATGGCTATTCAAAAAATAAAATTTTATTGGTACATGGTTGGTCAGGTAGAGCAACACAATTTTACAAAATTGCCGATAAATTATTAGAAAATGGTATGATGGTTATGGCTTTTGATGCTCCTGCTCATGGTTTATCTAACGGAAAACAGACTTCCATGCAAGAATTTATTCAAATTATTGAATATTTACACAAAAAACACTCCTTTTATGGTGCAATTGGTCATTCTTTAGGTGCAATGGCTTTGCTACAATCGGTTGCAAATGGTTTACATTTTAAACGTATTGTTAGCATTTCGGCTGTAGCCAATATTGATGAAATTATTTTAAAATTTCTAAATGAGAAAAACAAAAAAAGCATTTCAGTTTCTGATTTTAAAACCTATTTTAAAAATAGGTTACAATACGATTTAGAAAACTATAACGGAATAGCTTGTGCTAAAAAAAACACTATCAAAACTTTAGTGATACACGATGTTCTAGACTCTCGTGCAGCTGTAAGGAATGCGTATGTTTTACGACAAAATTTACAAAATGGCATTATTTTAACTACTAGTGGCTTAGGTCATACTAGAATTTTAAAGGATACTAATGTTTGCAACAGAATTTCACAATTTATAAAACCAACATAATGATTAAAAAAATAACTGTTTTAGCCCTAATTTTTAGTACCATTAGCTGTACGACAAAAGCACAAACCAAAAACAACAAAAACACAAGCAAAAAAATGGACAAACAAGAATTTACCATAAAAAAAACCGACGCAGAATGGCAAGAAATTTTAACCGAACAAGAATATTTTGTTTTACGAGAAAAAGGAACAGACAGACCAAGTGAGCAAGGTTACACCAATCATTTTGAAAAAGGAACTTATGTCTGTAGAGCTTGTAAAACACCATTATTTCCGTCAAAATCAAAATATAAATCCCATTGTGGTTGGCCATCGTTTGATGATGCCATAAAAGGAAAAATTTTGTTTAATCGCGACACTTCACATGGTATGATTCGTACGGAGATTATTTGTGCAACTTGCGGAGGACATCTTGGTCATATTTTTGATGATGGACCAAAAGAAACCACAGGAAAACGATATTGTGTAAATACATCGTCTATTGAATTTGTTAAAGAGTAAATTTACAGAACGTTACACAGGTAATTTGGCATTATTTTTGTGCTATATTTCAAAACAATTTATATTATGAAAACATTAAAACAACTCGGAATATTTACCATTATTAGTTTATTTATACTTTCTTGTTCTTCGGTTCAAGTAAAGACAGATTACGATACACAAACGGATTTTACGCAATATAAAACTTTCGCTTTTTACAAAAAAGGAATTGATAAATCTAAAATATCCGATTTAGACAAACGCAGAATTTTACGAGCAATTGAAAAAGAATTATTAGCCAAAGGAATGACAAAATCTAACAATCCTGATATGTTGGTTAGTATTTTTGCAAAATCCAAACAAAAAATAGATGTTTACACAAACCCATGGTATCCATCGTACTACGGAATGTATTGGCAAAACAATGTTTCTAAATACACAGAAGGAACACTTTTTATTGATTTAATTGATAAAAATGGAAAAAAATTAATTTGGCAAGGTGTTGGTCGTGGAGCTTTAAGCACATCAAACAAAGTAGAAAAAAAAGAGGAACGTATTAACGAATTTGTTGCCGAAATATTAAATAGATTTCCTCCTGGAAATGAGAAAAAATAACAAAATATACTTTTAACATTGATTATGAAAGAAAGACTATTTGTATACGGAACCTTAAGTCCTAATTGTCCAAATGAACATATTCTTAAAAATATAGGAGGGACATTTGAAAAAGCAACTGTTAAGGGAATTCTGTATGAAAAAGGTTGGGGAGCAGAAATGGGTTATCTTGGAATAAAACTTGACAAAAAAGGTGAAATTATAAAAGGCTTCTTGTTTAGCTCCGATAAACTAAAAGAACATTGGTCTGAATTAGATAAATTTGAAGGAGAAGCATACGAACGTGTATTAGCAAGAGTGGAAATTGAAAATAAAACTATTGACTTAGGCATTTAAGTATTAAGATTTTTAATGTAGCACGGTTCACTAAAAACCATCCTCTTTATTAAGTTATTAAAAATATTCTCATTCATAAAA
>CAMZLT010000128.1 GCA_947311745.1 uncultured Flavobacteriaceae bacterium
GCTGCAATTTCTTTGGTATAACTCATACCAACATTAATGAATTTAAAGCCTGAAATACTAAAATTAGTTGCTTTTGCAGTAAATATGCTTTCTTTTTTATTTTCAGCATCTATAATAGGTGAATTTTCACCTATAAGATGAATAGATTTAGTAATGCTAATTTTTCGCTCTTTATAGAGTCCTTTTTTTACTAAAATGGTATCGTTATCTTTAGCTAATTTTACCGCTTCAGTTATGGAATTAATTTTACATGAATTACAAACTATTATGGTTTTGGTTTGTGCATTTACAAGTAAAAAAGTAAAAAATAATCCGAAAAAAATAGTTTTTTTAAGAAAACACATTATTTAGCTAATTTTGTTTTTATTTCTGTCCATGTATATAATTTTCCGCCGTTTTCTTTTTGTACTTTACTAGCATCTTTTTTTAAAGCAAAAGCAGATAAATTTGCTCCCATTGGACTTTTAATTTTTTCAGATATTAAATATATTGCATCTTTTGCAGGAATGAGATTTCCTGGGTTTTGATAATCTGCTACTAAAACAAATGCCATTTTATTTTCGTTGTTTTTTTTGTTTATTTTCATAATTAAACATTCTACAGAATCAAAAGCATAGGATCTTCCTTTTTTAGTAACATATTGTGCTGCATGTGTTTTATCAACTACCGTCATATCACATAAATGACAATGGTCTTCACCATAATTGATTTCTTTTGGTTCTACTTTACACGAATAGGAAAGTACTAGTATTAAGAGATAAAAAAATGTTTTTTTCATGAGTTTTATAATATATAAATTATGGCGTAAATGTACTTAAAAACGAGCATATTTTGTAAATATGCCCGTTTTAAATTATGTTATTACTAGGGAATTTATTTCGTTTCTTTTTTGCCTGTAAGAAAAGCAATAAAAGAAAGTAACATACCTACTACGATAAAATAAGCTCCCATTGCAGGATACGAATACACTTCAAAATTTAATAATTTTTTGTAGCCTAAAAAAGGAGGTTGGTATCCCATTGGTTTTCCTGTAACAGGATCGGCAATCTTTAAAATGGCATTCGGATCTAAATTATGACCATAACTATCTAGCCATAGATAAAAATCGTATAAACCTGCAATACCTAAAAGTACCATTACAAGTAACCAGTATAAATACCATTTAGGTTTTCCTTTAAAACCAGCAAGGACACCAAAAAGAATCATTATTCCGATTACAATCGGAAAAATTGTAAATTCCATAAAAGGTTTTACTTCTTTTTTTGCAACATTTTCTTCGGTTGGTAAATGTGCCATACCAATGTAGTGATTTAATAAATCAATATTTTTTACATCGTTATATTGCACACCATCCGATAAGTGTGTTATGTGTATATTTAAGCCTAAAGGCTCTGGATATTGTGGTGCAAGTAAGGTGATTTTCCATAAAGGTAAAAGATATAAAGCACCTAATAAAATTGCTCCTAAAATCATTAGTATTTGTGATTTTTTCATGATGTATTGTTTTAAATTTTTATTGGTTATTTTGTACTACAAATTTACTACTTATTATAGAATAATTTGGTAACAAAACTTACATAAAAGATATAATTATCTTTTTTTAATTAGTTAATTTTCAATTTTTTACACAAAAAAACGAGCAATTCAAAAAGAATGAATTACTCGTTTCTTCACTACTAACTAAAAATCATACTTTTATTCTTCTTCACCAGGAACATCACCATCTAAAGTATAGGTAAGAGGTGTGTTAGATCCTTTAGGAGAAACTCTAATATATCCTTGCATTTCTTGGTGTAAAGCAGAACAGAAATCGGTACAATAGAAAGGCCATACACCTACTTCTTTAGGATACCAAATAATTGTTGATGTTCTTCCTGGCATGATTAACATTTCAGAAGTATTTGCACCAATCATAGATATACCATGAGGTACATCGTAATCTTGTTCCAAATTAGTTACGTGAAAGAATACTTTATCGCCAACTTTTACTCCTTCGATATTATCAGGAGAGAAGTGTGAACGAATCATAGACATATAAATGTGTACTTCGTTACCTTTACGTACTACTTTTGTTTCTGCTTCAGATTTAACAGCATAAGGATGCTTGTTTTCGTCTAATTTATATATTTTTTGTGAATTTGCAGCTACTTTATCTGCTGCAATACCTGCTGCATAGTGTGGTTCACCAATAGTAGGAAAATCTAATAATAACTCCATTTTTTCACCAGAGATATCAAATAATTGTGCCGATTGACATACTTCAGGACCAGTTGGTAAATAACGGTCTTTGGTAATTTTATTCATTGAAACTAAGTATTTATCATCTGGAGTTCTAGAGTTTCCTCCAGGAATCATCAAGTGACCAACAGAATAATATACAGGATGTCTATCTATAACTTTTAAATCTTTAATATTCCATTTTACAACTTCAGATGAAATAAAGAAAGTAGTATAACCATTTCCTCTTGTGTCAAATTCGGTATGTAAAGGGCCTAAACCAGGTTGATCTAAAATACCATAATTTACAGCGTCAAACTTGATTACAGGAATTCCGTATTTTTCCCCATCAAAAGCTTTATCTTTAATTGCTTTTTGCATTTTAGTAAACGAGTGTACAGTCATTGCAGCAGCTAATTTACCATTACC
>CAMZLT010000129.1 GCA_947311745.1 uncultured Flavobacteriaceae bacterium
CAACAAAAGGAAATGGGAAAAAATAAAGGTGTTGTAATGGATGGTAGAGATATCGGTAGTGTGGTTTTTACGGATGCAGAATTAAAACTATTTATGACTGCTTCTCCTGAAAAAAGAGCTTATAGACGTTATAAAGAACTACTTGATAGAGGAGATAATGTAAGTTTTGATGAAATTTTACAGAATGTACAACACAGAGATTTTGTAGATTCTAATAGAAAGGATTCTCCTTTAATAAAGGCGGTAGATGCCATTGAATTTGATAATAGTAATATGGGATTGAAAGAACAATTTGATCGTATATTAAATTTAGCGGAACAAGTTATTGCAAAGCAATAATTATTTAATTTTTACACTCCATAAATAGGTGAAAGAAGATATTTTTATTCCTTCAGAATTAAAACCTTCAGAGGTTAAAGTTACAGTTTGTCCTTTGCCTGTTTGTATTGTTTTTTCGATGGCTTTTTTTATTTCAACACCATCTTTACACGAAAAATAAACCCTTCCTGTAGCTTTTTTATAAAAATCAGCAGTTTGATGGGTAACTAGCATAGAAATTTTTTTCCCGCTATTATCAATGTGTTTCATAACAAGTATACCAGTTGTTAGCTCAGATGCCATTCCTTGGACAGCCCAATATATTGATTTAAAAGGATTTTGATTTACCCATTTGTGTTTAACGGTTGCAATAACTTCATTATTGGTTAATTTACTAACTCGAACTCCTGAAAAATAAGCAGAAGGTATTTTAAATAACAGAAAGCGATTCATGTTTTTAACCGTAAATTTTGTCATAATTTTTATTTAATTTCCAAAAATACCATTAATTATTCGGTAATACAAATGTTAAAGAAATGTTAAAATATAGTACTATGTATTGCATAGTACTATATTGTTTTTATATTTGCAGTGTAATTAATATTTTAACACTATGCTAAACCTTATAATCATTACTGTAATTGATATATTAGAATTAATTTTTAATCTTTAAGATTACTAAATATGAAATTAGAAAACACAAAAGCACAAATGCGAAAAGGTATTTTGGAATATTGTATTCTTTCAATATTGAACACTAAAGATGCATATACATCTGAGATATTAGCTATTTTAAAAGAAGCGAAACTTATTGTGGTGGAAGGTACTATTTATCCGTTATTAACTCGTTTAAAAAACGGCGGTTTACTTGGATATAGGTGGGAGGAATCAACCTCTGGACCTCCTCGTAAATATTATACTTTAACAGAAACAGGTAAATTGTTTTTAGAGGAATTGGAAAAAACTTGGCAAAATTTATCCGAAGCTGTTGAGCTTGTTACACTAAAAAATAACACTAAAAAACAAACCAATGAATAAGACAATAAATATAAATTTAGGAGGAGTATTTTTTTATATTGATGAAGAGGCATATTTAAAATTAAAAAAGTATTTGGATGCGATTAGAAAATCACTTAGTGATGATCCTAATGGAAAAAATGAAATATTGGAAGATATTGAATCTCGAATCGGTGAAATTTTATCTGAAAAAATCACAGATATTAGACAGGTTGTCAATTTAGAAAATATCGACGAAATCATTTCTATAATGGGGAAGCCAGAAGATTATTCTGTTGATGAGGATTTTTTTGAAGGGGAAACTAATAAAGCTCAAAATTCAAAGATTAAGAAAAAATTATTTAGAGATTCAGCAGATAAATTTTTAGGAGGAGTTTCTTCAGGTTTGGCATATTATTTAGATGTTGATGTTATTTGGATTCGTTTAACTTGGCTTTTATTGTTTTTTGGTTTTGGTTTTGGTGGATTGGTTTATTTATTATTATGGATTTTACTTCCTGTAGCAAATACAACTTCCGAAAAGTTAGAAATGGAAGGCGAACCTGTTACAATATCTAATATAGAAAAAAAAATTAAGGAGGAACTAAATGATGTTTCTAAACGAATGCAAGACGGTATCGATGATGTTTCTAAGCAATTTAAGGAAGGGGATTATGAAACAAAAATTAAATCAGGATTGCAAGAAATAATAGGATTTATTCAGAAAATTTTAAATTTTTTCTTTAAAACTTTTGGTAAATTAATTGGCTTTTTTTTATTGGTTATTGCTGGTTTGATTTTAATTAGCCTTTTTATTGGAGTATTTTCTTGGGGAAGTATCGAGATGTTGGGTTTTAGTGATGAGTTTGTTAGTTATCCAAATTTTATATATAATTCTCGAATACCTAAAGTTTTATTGACTATTTTCCTTTTTCTTGCAATCGGAATTCCATTTGTATTTTTCTTTATGTTGGGATTGCGAATTCTTTCGAAAAATGTAAACTCATTTGCATTATCAACGAAATTATCTTTATTAGGAGTTTGGTTAATTTCTATATTAGCATTAGGGTTTGCAGGAATAGAAAATTCTGTAAATTACAGTAATCAAAGTACAATAATTGTTAATAAAGATCTATTTAAAGTCAAACAAGATACGATTCGAGTAAAAATGGTTGCTAGAGATGAATTTGATTTAAAACGAAATTTTCATAAAGTTTTGGTTGATAATGAAGAGAAATTATATGTTATTAATGTGAGTTTAAAAATTAGAGAAAGTGATTCCGATTTATCGTATGTGAAAATTTATAAGCGATCAACAGGATTGTCTACTTTTAAAGCAAAGGAAGGTGCAAATGCTATAATTTATAATTTTAAATTGGACGGAAATACCATTTTATTGGATAGGTTTTTCTTGACCGAATTAGAGAACAAGTATAGAAATCAAAAGGTAACAGTTTCTTTATACATACCTAAAGGAAAGATTATTTTTTTAGATGGAAGTTTATATGTTTTTTTAGAGAATACAAATTTTATAAAGTATAGAAGTTATAAAAAACGATTTTGGAAGTATTATAAAATGACCGATTCAGGTTTAAAATGTGTGAGTTGTTTGGACGATGGAGAGTCTGAAAAAGTAGATGTAAAGCAGAATATAGTAAAGGATAGTACTGAAGTAAAAATATTTTCAAAGCGAAATGATACCATTATATCTAAGCGTGTTACAATAGATAAAAATGGTGTTCAAGTAAATTAGATATATGCAATTTTAAAAGCGACAGAAAAATCTCAAAATTTAATTTTGAGATTTTTTATTGCATCCATAATTCAGGATTTTTTCTCCACTCTTTTAAAGTTTTAAGATCTTTTTCTACAATATAATCAGAATTTAAAGCTTGTTCAATGAGTGAGTTGTAATTACTTAGTGTAGTGAGTTCTATATTTTCAGAATTAAAATTGGTTTCTGCAACATCAAATCCGTATGAAAAAATAGCAACCATTCCTTTAATATTAGCATTTGCTTTTTTTAGTGCTTTTACAGCATTAATACTACTTTTCCCTGTACTTATTAAATCCTCAATAACTACAATATTTTGACCTTTTTCTAAATGACCTTCAATCTGGTTTTGTCGTCCGTGCTTTTTCGGTTCAGGTCGTATGTAAATAAACGGAACACCAAGCTCTTGAGCAACTAAAACACCAATAGCAATTGCACCAGTAGCAACGCCAGCAATAACATCGGGTTTTCCGTATTTTTCTTCAATAACTTTGGCTAAATTTTCTCGTAAAAAATTACGAATAGCAACATAGGACAAGGTAATTCTATTATCGCAATAAATTGGTGATTTCCAGCCTGAAGACCAAGTGTAGGGTTCGTCTAGATTTAATTTAATTGCTTTAATTTTAAGCAATAAATTAGCAGTTTCGGTAGCAATATTTTTTGTGTAAATCATAGCGGCAAATATATAAGTTTCCTTTTTTTAGGCAAGGATATAACTAAAAATCATATTAACAAAGTGTTTTACTATTTTTTTAAATAAAAATATGGTTAAATTTTGTACATTCGCAACTTATGGATGTAACAAAAATAAGTGAAGTAAAAGCACTTCTTAATACTAGTAAAAGCATAGCTATTGTTTGTCATAGAAATCCAGATGGGGATGCTTATGGCTCTAGTTTGGCATTGTATCATTTTTTTAAAAAAACACATAATGTTTCGGTAATTTCACCAAATGATTGTCCTGTTTTTTTAAAATGGTTGCCTTCCGAAAAGGAAATAATTGTTCTAGAAAATAACGAAAAAAAGGCAAAGACTATTTTGCAAGAAGCAGAAATTGTTTTCACTTTAGATTTTAATGCATTTCATAGAACAGGTGATAAGACACAAAAGATTTTAGAAGATATCTCACCGACGTTTATTATGATTGATCATCATCAACAACCAGATGATTATGCAAAATTTATTTTTTCAGACACATCAAAAAGTTCTACTTGTGAGATGGTGTACGATTTTATCGAAGCTTTAGGTAGTACAGACAAAATAAATAAAGAAATTGCAACCTGTATTTATACAGGAATTATGACCGATACAGGTTCGTTTCGTTTTCCGTCAACCACTAGTAGAACGCATTATATTACTGCTAATTTGTTAGAAAAAGGAGCAAATAATGCTAAAATTTATAATAATGTAATGGATAATAATTCGTTAAGTAAAATGAAATTATTGTCTAAAGCTTTAGATAATTTGGTGTTGTTGCAAGATATGAAAACAGCATATATTACTTTATCACAAAGAGAATTAAATAATTTTAATTTTGAAAAAGGCGATACCGAAGGCTTTGTAAATTATGCCTTATCCATACGAAATGTAGTTTTTGCAGTAATTTTTATAGAAGATAAAATGCAAGGAATTATAAAAATGTCGTTTCGTTCAAAAGGAACTTTTTCGGTAAATGAATTTGCACGAAACCATTTTAATGGTGGAGGACATACCAATGCTGCAGGAGGTCGTAGTGAAATATCTTTGCAAAAAACCGTGCAAAATTTTTTAGAAATAATACCACAATACAAAGAGCAAATACACGAGTCTTATGATAAAGAAATATAGTGTTTTAGTATTTATTTTGCCTTTTTTACTATTGTCTTGTTATGAGCCAAAGCCAAGGAAACCAATAGTAAAAACAAAAAGTAATTTTTTACAAGCATCCGTAAAACGGAATAAATTAGTCAATAAAATAGAAGAAAAACTTTTTGAAAGGCTTCGCAAAAAAGATACAGCACATTATTATATAAATTCGCACAAAGGTTTTTGGTTTTATCTAAAATCTAAAATTGATACCGTAGCAATTCATCCCAAAAAAGACGATGAAATAATTATTAATTATGAGATTAGAAATATTGATAACGAAATTATCTTTGCTAAAAATCAGCTAGGTTCTCCAAATCAAAAAAACAAAGCAGATAAAATTTATAAAGTAGATGGAGAGGAATTTATAACAGGAATACAAGAAGGTATAAAAATGATGCAGTTAGGCGAAACGGCTGTATTCTTTTTGCCATCTAATAAAGCATTCGGAGCAACAGGATACGAAGATATAATTGCTCCCAATCAACCATTAATTATAGAAGTATTTTTAAAAGAAATTAAAACAAAAA
>CAMZLT010000130.1 GCA_947311745.1 uncultured Flavobacteriaceae bacterium
CATCTGCTCCTGTTATACAATATACAGCATCATAATTTAATGTAGGAGCACCTCCTGAAATATCAATATAATACGTAGCAGAATCGCCACAATTTGGATTAGGAGTTGTATATGTAATTACAAAATGACCTGTATTATCATCTCCTGCACCACTAGCAGCTAAATCAACTTCACCAGTTACAGGATCAATAACACCTCCATTATCAATGGTAAAAGTACCAGAAGGCGTTATAACATTAATTGGTAATGGATTTGTATCGGTTGTTATACAATATTCATGTTGTGGATATGCAAAAGAAGGGTTTTCAATTGCTATAAAATTTACAATCACCTCATCGGTAACCGTACATCTAACCGTAACGCCGTCTGCTTCGTAAACAGTAACCAAACAACCTATACGATGTGTACCAGTTGTTGGTTGTGGTATGGTATAATTTTCTGTAGTACTCAGAACATTAGCAGGAATACTCAAATCTACATTTGGATATTCGTACCATTGGTACCCAATAATAGGATTAGTAATAGATGAGGTTGCTGTAAAATGACCTGTGTATGTATCTCCTTCACATAAAGTAACAGTTTCTGTTGCATCATCTGTTGGAACTAATTCATCTATTTCTCCATTTAAAGAATCATCTACTCTAACTAGAAAATCTTGTGTAGAAATAATTAATTCACCACTACAAGCATCTATATATCGTACTTCGGCAGTATATAAAGTAGTTACTGTCGGACTAAATGTTTCTGCTTCATTTGTAGAGTATAAATCTCCAGTATTGGTTGTATTATCGTAATTTGTATACCAAGCAAATTCAGGTCTTACAGCACCTCCATCAGGAATAAAACGCCAAGATTCAAAAGTAGTAGCCCATTCATCGGTATCTCTACCTGGGGCAACTGCAGATTTATCTCTATTATCATTTTGAATACCAATAAGAGTAAACCCTCCCGGTCCATTACTTGGATTCCAAGTGTCACAAATATCAATATCCTGGACATGAATTTCAATAATATTGGTCGTTTCGTAAATAATAATTTGGTGCGTTTGTGTTACAGTAAAACAACCATACATAGGAATTTCGTAAAGACCAATTACCAAACGTCTGTTTGGAGCAGTACCATAAACATTCCAGTAAAATTCAGCTCCTGCTGGTAAGTTTGTAGTAAACAAATCGTGTCCTGGTAAATAGATTGCATTGTTTAATAAAAATTGGTTTCCGTTTGCACCTAATTTTATAGGGTCTCCTGCAGCTGTTCCTCCACCTACTACTGCTGCTTCAGCAGCATCATAAAATAATCGCCAACCTCCATTGGAAGGGTTACCTCCAACTGCTTGATTAGCTCTAGACAAATCAAACGAAACCACACCATTATCATTCATGATATATTGATTGTAACTATTGTCGTAAAAACAAATATCAAAATCTCCTAAATCATAAATATCAAAAAATTTATCATCTTGATCTGGTAAAATTTGTTGTCCTTGTAGAGATGGTTGGTAGCCAAAACGCACGGGTTTGTAAGGAATAGATTCTACAGTATAATCGGTAGTATTACCAATATTGGTAAATCGTGCTATTACATCTACGCTATTTACACCACAACCAATTTCATATTCTTGTACACCTGCATTATACATAAATGCTTCAAAATATCCGTCTGGATCGATTACATCAGGATTTACAATTGTCGGTACTGGTCCAGACAATTGATCTTGTGCTTGATTATATATAGGTAGTAATGTGAAAAGAACTAATAAGGGTAAAAATAAACGTTTCATAAGAAATGTGTCAGTTATATTATTGTTATACGTTTGTATAGTGTATTTTAAGTTATTATTATTTTTCATGATATCTTAAAATTTAAAACTAAATCCTGCTTTTACTTTTGTTCCTAAGAAACCAAATTGGTTTACTTCCCATGGATACTTGAATCGTCCTCCTAAATCGGTAACTACATCACCTTTGTTGTCAATTTCATCTGGATAAACATTCAAAGCATTATTTATAATTAAATTAAATTTAACTTCTTTTACGATTTTGTATCCAAAAACGATATCTGTTAACACTTTACCTTTAAAAGTTTGGTCTTTTAATGGGTCCGATTGGTGTCGCCAAGTAACTTCGCCAAAGTAGGTGTTATTAAGACTTACATTAAATTTTTCTTGTTCCCAATTTATACCGAACATTGCTTTAATATTTGGTCTTGCAGATTCGATTCGACTAGCTTCTTTACGATTAAAAATTTCGTAGCCATTTTGTGCTAAAATTGTAGGTGTTGTGATGTTACCAACAATTTTAGTTTGGTTCCAATTGGCTGATATATTAAATCCTAACTTTCCTTTAGGGAAACGAATATTATTGTAACTAGCAACAAAGTCTATACCTTGTGTTTCGGTATTTACAGCATTGGTAAAGAATTTTATAGAAGTTACATTATTATCAATTAAAATTTGTTCCACAGGATTGGTAAAATCAGGTGTTATAATATTACCATTCAAATCGTAAGTTGCATCATCTCTAAAAGATTGCTCACCAGTAAACAAGACACGATTATCTACATTTACTTTATAATAATCAATTGCAATGGATAAATTACGAATTGGTTTTAAGGTAAAACCAGCACTAATATTTGTGGAAGTTTCTGCTTTTAATTGCGGTACACCTAAGCTTTCGCGAATTATCGGGTCTACATTATTAAATGTTCCTTGGTTAGAAACTGTTCCTCCAGAAACTAGTGTTTGCACATTGCTTAAATAAATTTGGTGTAAGGATGGTGCTCTAAATCCTGTACTATACGATGCACGAATTGCTCCTAAATCGCCTAATTTATATCTTGCATTTGCTTTGTAGGAAAGATTATCGCCAAAATCGGAATAGTTTTCAAAACGAGCAGCAGCACCTAATAATAAATTTTCGGTTACATCAGCATCGGCATTTATAAATGCAGCGAAACTAGTTCGGTTTTCATTAACTCTGTTATTTGGTGTTAAACCAGGAAAAGATTGTGCTCCACCACTATACGCATTTGTTGGATCTTCAAACCAAGAATCTGGTTCACCAGCAAGTGTTTTAAAATTTTCTATTTTATATTCCAATCCTGCATTGGTGTTTACTTTATCAAAGGTTTTACTTACATCGAAATTTCCAATAAGGTTATTAAAACGGTATCCACCTGCTTCAAATTCGGTTGGTGAGAATTCTTCTAAATCTCTATTTAAGGTATTTCCTATTTTATAATCTACACCGTTTGTTCCATAAGTTGCACTTACATCGAATTTGAAATCATTTTTTTCAAATTTCGCACCGATGATATCAAAATTGTCGGTTATATCTGTCATAAATGTTGGTTGAAAACCATTGTAATCTTGACCAGCATCGTGAAAAATATTATGTGGATCTGGAATCCAATATGGTGTACGATATAATGCGAAAGATTTTCCTCGTCTAAGTGTTGCTCCTATAGTTGCATAAAACTCTCCTTTTTTATTTTTAAATGGTACAGCACCATTAAACATTACTTCACCAGTATTCATATCTGGTTGTCCGACAGTCATTCCTAAATCAGGATTTTCACTAAGCCAATTTCCCCAAGTAGGATCGTTTGCTAAAACGCCAAATAATGTATCCTCTCCAGGTTCTCCTGCTCTGTTAGTATGTTCTTGGTGTTTCAATCCGAAAGAGTAATTTACCCAAGCATCTTTTTTACCTTTTAATGTTCCGTTAATATCTGCACCAATTTCTAAACCATCACCTTTTGTTGTGATACCAGAATAAATATTAGCTGTAATATTTTTCACATCTTTTTTTAAGATAATATTAATCACACCTGCAATGGCATCTGAACCGTATTGTGAAGAAGCACCATCACGTAAAACTTCAATACGTTCAATTGCCGAAGCTGGAATACTTTTCATATCAATACCAACCTCTCCTTTACCAGGAGTATCATTAATATATACTAATGCGGATTGGTTTTTACGTTTTCCGTTAATTAACACTAAAGTTCTACTTGGTCCTAATCCTCGTAAATCAGCTGGATCAAAATGTGCAGTAGCATCGGAAATTGTTTGGTTAGAGGAGTTGAAAGATGGTACTTTATAGGTTAGCATTTCGTCAACCGTAGTTTTACCACTTGCAACCAATTCTTTTACACTGATATTGTCAATCGGAACTGGTGAATCAAGTACAGTCCTTGGCTTTGCTCGGTTTCCTGTAATTACTACTTCGTCTAGTCCAACACCTTCCTCTACAAGAGTTGCCGTAATTGACTTGGTTGTACTGATAGGCATTATAATTTCAGAATAGCCTAAAGAATTAATAATTAATGTGGTTGGTAAGATACTTACTCGTAACTCAAATTTTCCGTCAATATCCGTTGTTGTGCCATTTGTTGTTCCTTTTTCAATAACATTTGCAAACGGTAAAGGTTCACCTGTATCATCTGTAACGACACCCGAAACTGTCTGTGCTAAAAGGGAAAATGGTAAGAATACTACTAAGAAAATTAATAATTGCTTCGTTTGAATTAGTTTCATTTCTATAATGTCTAGTTTTGATTAAAACACAAATATTGTGAATATATTTAATTTACGCAAATTTATTTGCCTATAATTAAATAATAATAGCTTATTTACGTTAAATTTTAGGTTACCTTTATTTTTTTATTACTTTTGACGCCTTAATTTTTTACTTTTATGCTCCGATTTTTAATTTTTATAGTTTTATGTATTCCTTTTATGATTTTTTCGCAATCTAATAATGTTTTTGTGAAAAAAGATTCTATTATAAAAACACAACAAAATATTAAAAAAGATACTATTGTAGCCCTTTTAGAAATAGAAGAAAACGATTCTATTAACAAAAAAGTAATAAAACCTTTAGAAAAATTACCAACCTACACTGAAACATATATAAACGAGGATTTAAGTTTATTAAGTGATGATGTTTTTGCTAAACAAGTTGATGAATTATGGTTTAAAGAACAAGATAATTCGCCTTTATTTATAAAGGATGATTTTGAAGTGTCTAATGAAGGATTGCCAGAATTGACTACAGATATTTTAAAAAAACGATTAGCAGATCTTAATAGTAAAACACCTTTTTACGTAGAATATAATGAACAATTAGAACGAATTATTAAGCGTTTTTTAAAGCATAGAAAAGGTAGATATGCCACACTTATGGCTCGATCAAAATATTATTTTCCGTTAATTGAGGAACAATTGGCAAAATATAATATTCCGTTAGAAATGAAATATTTAGTTGTGGTAGAGTCGGCTTTAAATCCGTTAGCGAAATCACCTGTTGGAGCAACAGGTTTGTGGCAATTTATGTATCAAACTGGCAGACAATTTGATTTAAAAGTTAGTTCGTATGTAGATGAGCGTAGCGATGTTTTAAAATCTACTATTGCTGCTTGTCAATATTTAAATAAATTGTATAAAACTTTTAACGATTGGGATTTGGCACTTGCAGCATATAATTCTGGTCCTGGAAATGTTTCTAAAGCAATTAGACGTTCTGGAGGTTCGAAAAATTATTGGAATTTACGTCACCATTTACCTAGAGAAACCGCTAGTTATGTACCGTTATTTTATGCTACAATGTATTTGTTTGAGTATGCAGATGCACACCAAATAAAACCAAAAGAAGCTAGTATTCAGTTTTATCAAACAGATACGATACAGGTAAGGCAACAGATTACTTTTGATCAGATTACACAAGCTATTCCTATAAAAAAGAACATGCTTAAATTTTTAAATCCGCAGTATAAACTAGAAATTATTCCTGTTGTTAAGGGGAGAAATTACACCTTAGTTTTGCCTACAAATTTCATTGGTAAATTTGTACAAAATGAGGATAGAATTTATGCTTTTGCTGTTGCAGATGCTGCCAAACGAGAAAAACCTCTACCAAAATATACAGAATTAAATAACAGAATTCGTTATAAAGTTAAAAGTGGAGATTTTTTGGGTAAAATTGCTAGGCGATATGGTGTTTCGGTTAAAAAAATTATGCGTTGGAATGGCATGAAAAAAACCAATTTACGTATCGGACAACGACTGACGATTTATCCTAGGCGACTTTAGTGGTGTTTTAATGTAACAATGGATTAATGTAACAATGGATCAATGTAACGATGTAATAATAATCTAGCAATTGTTTAATGTAGTGATGTGCTAAATTTTGCTTTGATTGAATTAACCCGAAAAATTCATACATTTTCTATTACAAAGCCAAACTACCTGCTATAATTGAAATGCTCAAATTTATTTAGCTCAGAATTGGGCTACAATTATTTCACTAAA
>CAMZLT010000131.1 GCA_947311745.1 uncultured Flavobacteriaceae bacterium
CCTGAGTTTAAATTTGTAATTGTACCTGAATTTGCATTTGCAAAAATACTTGTCCCTTGCCCTAATGAAAATCCTGAAACGCCATATTCTAATTCCCAAGCAGTTTCTGTGTCTCCTGCTGACCATGCTATATCTGCACTATTTTGAGTAATATTATTACTTGTAAAATTGTTTGGGTTTAAACATGAAATTAAATTGTCAATCATAACATCATCAATTAAAATATCATTATGCCAAGCATTTTGCGGACTATTTTCTTCTATAATAAATTCTAATCGAACAACAGATTCGGATGTAAAAGTTGTTAAATCAAAATAATAATTATGCCAATTTGTAGTTGAATCTTGCAAATGTAATAAAGAATAAGTACCTCCTGATTGCTCATGTAATACAACATCTAAAGTATTGTATGTTTCTTCGAATGTGTTTACACTAAATACCGAAAAATAAACCGTAGGTGTTGCTAAATTAGAAATATCAATCCAAGGTGAAAATAAGTTACTAATTTCTCCAGAACCATTTGGATTTGAACCATCAATCCAAGCATAATTTGTATCTCCTCCTATGGTATGATCATTTGCGTTTTCTGCATCGTATCCAGCATTTGTACTAAATTTCCATTCTTCACTTCCATACATTTCCCAGCAATCTGGCATTGTATTTTCTTGGAAATTTTCAACATACGGAGCACTTATACTTGGACACGATAGGGCAACAGAATAAGGCCCAATCCAAAAACTAGTATCCGTTCCACAATTTGCACGAACGTAAACATCTAGAAAGCGATCTGTTAATCCTGTAAACGAATATGGCTTTGAATTTGTTTGAATAATTGTACCAGAACCAAGTGAAAAACCAGAAACACCGTATTGAATTTCCCAAGAAGTTTCGGATCCATTAGTTGTCCAATCCAAATCAAAAGAATTTACTGTAATATTTGAACTTGTTAAATCAGATGGTTCTACACAGTTGCTACCAACAGCTTGGCATTGCACTACAGCATCCCAACCAGGTTTAGTAACGGAATAATCTGAAGTAAAAACAAAAGTAAGACTTCCTGTAGCATTATTTGCAACAAAGGGACCTGGAATGTCTGTTCCTGAAAAAGTTCCCAATAAAGGAGCGTTTACATCTACACCATCATAAATGCTTAGAAAATCATATCCTGCCTCTAAATCAAAAGCATTAAAAGCAACTCGAATTGTTTGTCCTGGATCAGGGGTAATAACAGTTGTTATGTTTTCATCATTACTGTAGTTGTTATTTAATCCTCCTGAATCGACAAAATGATCTCCTGCACAATAATTTTGTGAAAAAGATAGTAATGTAACTATAGAAAATAATAGTAAAAAGTATAGTTTTTTCATGTTAAAAAAGTTAGTTTGAAATTAATTGAGTGCAATTTAATAAAAAATAATAACTTGTTACTGTTCGAGTTATAAAATAAATTTCTTTTTAGTTAATCGCAAAAATTCATGGAATTAGCTTTGTTTAGATGTGAAATTTTAAAAACTAAATATCTTAGTATTTCAAGGGTTTGAAATGAAGCAGATAAATAAAGATACTTTCAAACCCCTCAAATTTGGGTATCATTAAGTTGTAGGATAAGTGTTTTAATAGTGATTTACTGTGTTTTAATTAAAAATAATGAGCTGGTAGTAAATTTTGCAGGTTAAATTATAAGATAAAATTCGTTTTTAAAATAATATTTGTATTTATGATTTCTTTTACATATCTTTGGACAAGATTACTAACTAACAACCTTCACTTAGTAATTAGAAAATTAAAATTCCCCTTTTTTTACCAATAGAAATATTGGCACTGATTTTGTATAATAATTTAAAACTAACTATTATGAAAAAAGGCATTTTAACACTCGTATTTTTACTTTCTGTTTTTACTATTTCTTTTGCAAATTGTGGCTGCGGTAAACTTAGTATTAAAGAAAGTTTTAAAAATTCTGATTTAATTTTTAGCGGTAAGCTAATTAAAAAAGAACTGCTTATTACTGAAATAAGTGCTCAAAAAATTGATACGAAACAAAAATATACACGAATGGTATATACTTTTTTAGTTGATGAAGTTATTAAAGGTAAAATACAGCAAAAAAAGATTCAAATTACTACAAAATACAACGATATTAATTTTATTTTAGATACCGATTATTTAGTATATTCATACTATTCATATTATTTGTTGACTTCTAATTTCTATCTTAATGGCGAACGTGTAGAACCATTTTTAGTTACCGATAATTGTACAAATTCTAGAGAAATACGTGCTGTTAATAAAAAAGAATTAAAAAAAATACGAAAATTAGCTAGACGAATGCGTAGGTAATTTATGGAACTATTTTATAGATTGTAATGGTGTAAATTCATCATAAAACAATAAACTCCATTGTTTTTGAAACTACTTTTTGCAAATCTAAGGGCATTTCTGTTTTTGCGTATGGTTGTGAACTTCCTAAAGCGTGATTCATATTTTTCACCATAAATAGAATACTTTTTGAATGCCATTTATGCATGTTTTCAGCTTCTTTTGGTAATACAACTGTATCTTCTGTGCCATGTACTATTAATTGCGGAATGCTAAGTTTTTTAACAGCAGATTTAATATGTAAACGTTCTTTATTAGCTATAAAATTTTCATAAAAGCTATATTTATGCGGCATTTGCTGTTTGGTTCGTGCGTTTGTTATATAGGCAATTTTATTTTTTTTCCAATATGCTAGTTCCTCTCCTTTAGGAAAACGCGATTCAATATCGGATATTCCTGCCCAAGAAATTACTTTGGTAATTCGCTTGTCCTCCGCAGCTTTTAAAAGTGTAACTCCACCGCCACGCGAATGTCCAATAAGTGAAATATTTTTTGTGTTTATTTCATTTTCAATAGTTTTATCATTGATAATATAACTAATTATAGCATCTAAATCGTCTAATTCAATGCAAAAATTATTATTTCCGAAGGCTTCTAAATCCGGAAAGTCTATAGGTTGCTCAACGGTTCCGCCATTGTGTGAAAAATTAAATTTTACAAAAAACAAATCGTTTTCGGCAAAGGTTTTTGCAACTAAGTTCCAAGCTCCCCAATCTTTATAACCTTTATAACCATGCGAAAAAATAACGATTGGTTTTGGTTTTCCGTCTTTTTTATAAAAATAATCGGTTAAAATTGGTTTGGAATGTTTTCCTTCTATGGTAAAATTTGTAGTTTTTTGTATCATAATATATTTTAATAAGCAGGATTTTCTGTTTCTATAAATGGGAAATCTATATCGTAAATTTCATCAAGTAAAAGGGTTAATTGCTCTTTAAAAGCATCTAAATCAGTGTTTGAAATAGTGTTTTTATTTACTTTCATAAAGCCACTTTTTAGGTTTTTAAAGGATATTATACCACTTTCTAAATTAATTTTATCTAGGTTTATTTTATTTGTTTTCACATAAATATAAGCATAAAATAAAACTTGAAAACTCTTGCTAAATTTGTAATCGGAAGTTAGCAAGTCCCAATTTTTAATATCTAAATTAGTTTGTTTTACGCTACCAGTTTTGTAATCAATAATGCGAATTGTTCCGTTGTAACGGTCAATGCGATCTACTAAACCACGAATTTTTATAGGATTAGAGCTGTTATTTATTACAATTTCAGTTTCTAATTTACTTTCTAATTCTAAAATTATAATTTCATTTCCTTGTTTAATTTGTTGTAATTCTTGATTTAAAAAAAGTTGTATGTAATGTACTGCTAGTTCAAAACTAAGTAAATTTTTTCCTTTGGTAAAATCGCCATTTGTATAATTTTTTTCAAAGAAAATTTTGGTTGCTTTTGTACATTCTTTTTTCATTTTACGGATATCTCCTTCCGTTAAAACGATATTAATAAATGGCTTGTAAAAATACTCTAAAGTGTCGTGAATTACGGTTCCGAAAGTGTTGATTGCTACGGTCTCCTCTAACTCGTTTATGGGTTTAATACCTAAAATACGTTGTTTGTAAAAATAAATAGGATTAACAATATAATTAGTCAATGTTGAAGGTGAAAATCCTTTTTCATTAATTTGAGTGAGTTTTTTAAAAATTGAGGCATCTTTTTTTACTTTTAAAAGTTCTGTGTGTTGCATTGGTGCATTTGGACTTACAATTTTATGTATAAATTGATGTTTTTTTTGGTTTTTACTAAGTATTTCTAGCTGTGTAATAAATCTACTTTTTTCACTAGATCCAAAATCGTCAGTTTCGGTATTGTATAGCAAATAAATATTTTTTGCACGTTGTAATAATCTAAAAAAATGATACGAAAAAATAGCATCTTTTTCTTTGTAAGTTGGTAGTCCAAATTCGTTTTTTACATCAAAAGGAATAAAGGAATTTGTTGTTTTTCCTCCAGGTAAAAAGCCTTCGTTTACCGAAGTTATAATAATGTTTTCAAAGTCTAAACTACGAGTTTCTAACATTCCCATAATTTGTAAGCCAGATAAAGGTTCGCCTTGAAAAGATAGACTTTCTAGGTTTAAAAGCTGTTTAAAAACGGATTCTAAACTGTTTAAATTTTCTAAATAATGGTAATTGGTTTCTAGGTTTTCTAATTGTTGAAAAAGTTGTGTGAAACGGATTAAATATTCGGTTTCTAAGTGATTTGTATTTACATTTAATAGGGTATTTAAAACATCAATAATTCGTTTAATAAACAAAATAGAATTTTCAAAAGATTGGAAAATTATTTCGGCAAATAAACCATTTTTTGGATTTTCAAATAGTTTTATTATTTGTTTGCTTGTCAAAAAAATGAGATTTTGTTTTGTGATTTTTTTGCTAATTAAACCGTTTATTTTTTCATCATTTTCAAAAAAATATTCCTTTATAATTGGAAAATTTAAAATAGAAATTACATCTTTATAATAAAATTTAGTATCCTTTCCAATTTTTGCTTTGTTTTGATGTGCTTTAAAAAAAAGTAGAAATAAATTAGATAAACTTATGTTTTTCAAGGCATATCCCATAGTTATATTCACACGTTCTACTTCGCTTGGAAGCGAATTTAAAGCAACAGGAAGCAAATTTTCATTAGCTAAGACATAAGCTGTATTAGTAAAATTAGTACTCTTTTTTGAAATATTTTGAATTATTTGACTAGCGTATTTTATTTGCGAAACATTTTTAGGAACTCCAACAACTTCCATATTTTTATCCGAAATATAATCGTTAGTTAGAAACTTAAAAGACTCTAAATCAAAATATTTCCAATTGTTTTTGTATTTTTTAATAAAATTTGCATACGGTAAATTTTGAGTAAATAGATAGCTATCAAAATCAAAATATATTTTAGCTCTTTTATGTAATAATAATTCTTTAATAATATTTTC
>CAMZLT010000132.1 GCA_947311745.1 uncultured Flavobacteriaceae bacterium
ACCATAGAAACACATTTAAAAATGCTTAATGACGAGCAAAAAACTATATACAAAATACTTACAAAATCCATTCAAAACGAATAGAACATGAAAATATATACCAAAACTGGCGATAAAGGACAAACATCTTTATTTGGTGGAACACGTGTTCCGAAATACCACAATCGTATCGAAGCCTACGGTACAACAGACGAGCTAAACTCTTTTATAGGATTAATACGCGATCAAAAAATTGATAAAAATACTTTTGAAACACTTATAAAAATTCAAAATAACATCTTTACTTTAGGAGCAATGCTTGCAACACCAAAAGACAAAGAAAAATTAAAAAATGGGAAAGACCGATTAAATATTCCTATAATAACACAAATAGATATTCATTCTTTAGAAAATGAAATAGATAAAATGAACGAGTCGCTACCTACTATGACAAATTTTATTTTGCCAGGAGGTCATGCAACCGTGTCATACTGTCATATAGCAAGATGCATCTGTCGTCGTGCAGAACGTATCGTAGTGTCTGTAAGCGAATCTGAAGAGATAGACCCAAACATTTTAGGTTATTTAAACCGTCTGTCTGATTATTTATTTGTGTTGGCACGAAAATTGACTATTGACAACCAAGCAATAGAAATTGCATGGAAACCACGATAAAATCACATTTCACAGCAATATCTTAGTAAAACAATAACGCTCTTTAAAAAAAACATTTGCAAAAACTTGCTTATATCAAATAAAAAATTACTTTTGCAAAAAATAAATAATACCCTTTAATTATGTATTGGACATTAGAATTGGCATCGTATTTAAGTGATGCACCTTGGCCTGCAACAAAAGACGAATTAATAGATTACGCAATCCGTACAGGAGCTCCGTTAGAAGTTGTAGAAAACTTACAAGCACTTGAAGACGAAGGCGAAGTTTATGAAGTAATTCAAGATATTTGGCCAGATTATCCAACCGAAGAAGACTTCCTTTGGAACGAAGATGAATATTAACACTAAAATTATACAAATTAAAGCCGTTTACGGCTTTTTTTTTGTTTAAATTTGAACCTTATAAAAAATAAATAAAATAATGAGTTTTATAAATTCACTAATAAAAGTATTTGTAGGAGATAAACGTAAGAAAGATTTAGCCGAACTACAACCTATCGTTAAGAAAGTACACGCTTTTGAAAACGAATTAAACAATTTATCCATTGATGATTTACGTAATAAAACCATTGCGTTTAAACAAAAAATTACCGATGCAACAAAACCTTTTCAAGATAAAATAACTGCTTTAAAAGAAGAATCTGAAACTGCAAACGTAGATCGCAAAGAGGAAATCTATAAAGAAATAGACCTTTTACAAGACGAATCGTATAAAGCAAGCGAAATTGTTTTAAACGAAATTCAAGCGGAAGCCTTTGCCGTAGTAAAAGAAACAGCAAAACGTTTTGTAGAAAATACCGAACTAGAAGTTACTGCAACACCATACGACAGAGAACTAAGTGCTAATAACGACTACGTTATACTAGAAGGCGAAAACAAAGCTATTTGGAAAAACACTTGGAATGCTGCTGGTAAACCAATTATTTGGGATATGATACATTACGATGTACAGCTAATTGGTGGTTCGGTTTTACATCAAGGTAAAATTGCCGAAATGATGACAGGTGAAGGAAAAACCTTAGTAGCAACCCTGCCAATCTATCTAAATGCTTTAACAGGAAACGGCGTACATGTAGTAACCGTAAACGACTATTTAGCAAAAAGAGATATGGCTTGGATGGCTCCAGTTTTTCAATTTCATGGATTAACCATTGATTGTATCGATTCACATCAACCAAATTCAGACGCTCGTAAAAAAGCATACAATTCGGACATTACCTATGGTACAAATAACGAGTTTGGTTTTGATTATTTACGTGATAATATGGCACATTCGCCAAAAGATTTGGTACAAAGACCACATAATTACGCTATTATTGACGAAGTAGATTCCGTTTTAATTGACGATGCAAGAACTCCTTTAATTATATCAGGAGCAGTTCCGAAAGGTGATATACACGAATTTAATGAATTAAAACCCGTAGTAAGCGAATTAGTTTCTCTACAACGAAGCTATCTTACTAAATTGCTTTCCGAAGCCAAAAAACAAATTGCTGAAGGTACAAAAGAAAGCATTCGTGAAGGTGCTTTTAAACTATACCGATCATTTAGAGGTTTACCAAAAAATAAAGCCTTAATTAAATATTTATCTCAAGAAGGAATCAAACAATTGTTGCAAAAAACGGAAAAGTTTTATATGCAAGATAACAATCGTGAAATGCCTAAAATTGATGCAGAACTATACTTTTCAATTGACGAAAAAAATAATTCCATTAATTTAACCGATAAAGGAATTAATTATCTATCCTCAAAAAATAAAGACGAAAACTTTTTCATACTACCTAATATTAGTGTTTTAGTTGGTGAAATTGAAAAATCAAACGATTCACCAGAAGAAAAAGCAACTAAAAAAGAAGAACTCTACAAAGAATTTGGTGTAAAAAGTGAACGTATTCACACCTTAAACCAATTACTAAAAGCATATACTTTATTTGAAAAAGATGTAGAATATGTAGTAATGGAAGATAAAGTAAAAATTGTTGACGAACAGACTGGTCGTATAATGGATGGCCGTCGTTTTTCAGACGGTTTACACCAAGCCTTAGAAGCTAAAGAAAATGTTAATATCGAGGATGCAACCCAAACTTTTGCAACCATTACATTACAAAATTACTTTAGAATGTACCGTAAATTATCTGGTATGACAGGTACAGCTGTTACTGAAGCTGGTGAATTATGGGAAATTTATAAATTAGATGTGGTTGAAATTCCAACAAATAGACCTTTGGCACGTAAAGATAAAGAGGATTTAATTTACAAAACCACTAGAGAAAAATTTAATGCCGTAATTGACGATATTGTAAAACTTGTAGAACAAAAAAGACCTGTTTTAGTTGGTACAACTTCGGTTGAAATTTCCGAATTACTTTCGCGAATGCTAAACATGCGAAAAATAAAACACAATGTTTTAAATGCAAAATTACATAAAAAAGAAGCAGATATCGTTGCAGAAGCTGGTAATCCTGGC
>CAMZLT010000133.1 GCA_947311745.1 uncultured Flavobacteriaceae bacterium
TATATTGTAAACATTTCTTGGAAAATGGATAATAAAATATATTTGTTTAAAGATAATTTTTATTATTAAAAAGTGTTAGTATATACAGCATTTATTTTAGGTCTTTTAGGAAGTTTTCACTGTATCGGAATGTGTGGACCGATAGCTTTTGTCTTACCTTTAGATAGAAAAAACAAACCTAAAATGATTTTACAAACAGCAACCTATCATATTGGTAGATTACTAGCTTATGCTTTTATAGGTTTGCTATTTGGCTCTTTAGGGAAAGGATTATATTTAGCAGGATTTCAACAAAATATATCTATTATTGTGGGCGTTTTAATGATTTTGATCGTTTTAATTCCTGTAAAAATATTTAACAAGTATAATTTTACCAAACCCTTATATTCGTTAATAGGACGAGTAAAGAAAAGTCTTGGTTTGTACTTGCAAAAAAAATCATTCAAAGCCTTGTTTTTAACAGGTTTTTTTAATGGATTTTTACCTTGCGGATTAGTGTATATGGCATTATTTGGTTCGATAAGTGTTTCAAATGCATTTTTAGGCTCGTTGTATATGTTTGTTTTTGGTTTAGGGACAATACCAATGATGACTTTAGCAGTTTTTGCAGGTAATTTTTTAAAAGTGTCTGTTCGAAATAAAATTCAGAAAATAATTCCTGTTTTTGTGGTGATTATTGGACTTTTATTTATTTTAAGAGGTTTGGGCTTAGGTATTAAATATATCTCTCCTTCCGATGCCAAATTGAATATTTCTGAAAATGCAAAAAGTTGTATTTCACCTCAAAAATAACCTTTTATTCTTTTAAAATTAGCTGTGTTTTTGTATCTTTGAGCAAAGATATGTAACATGAAAAAATCTAATTTATTAGCGGAAGAAGACTTCCAAAATGTAACAACTAAAAAAGAATTAATTGCACGTGCAAAAGCAAAAAATGTAGCAATTGATACCATTTTAGAAACATTACAGTACGAGGAGGAGTTAAAATTACTCCAAATTGAATTGGTAAAATTGCAACAATGGGTGCAAAAAACGGGTAAGCGTGTAGCCATAATTTTTGAAGGTAGAGATGCCGCAGGAAAAGGAGGTTCAATACGACGATTTACCGAACATTTAAATCCACGTTCTATGCGATTAGTTGCCTTGTCAAAACCTACCGAAGTAGAGCAAGGACAATGGTATTTTAGACGTTATATAAAGCAATTGCCAAATCCTGGTGAAATTGTGTTTTTTGATCGTAGTTGGTACAATAGAGCAGTAGTAGAACCAGTAATGGGTTTTTGTTCTAAAGAACAATATAAGCAATATATGGTACAAGTGCCTGAATTTGAGCATATGCTATATGAATCAGGAGTGGAAATTATTAAATTTTGGTTCTCCATTTCTAAAGAAGAACAACAAAGCAGATTTAATGGAAGACTGAAAAATCCTTTAAAGCGCTGGAAATTTAGTCCTGTAGATCAAAAAGGACAAGAATTATGGGGTGATTACACCTATTATAAAGAGCAAATGTTTAGTAAAACACACACAACGTATTGTCCTTGGATTGTCGTAAAAACAAACAATAAGTTAACGGCAAGATTAGAGAGTATTCGTTATGTTTTATCTAAGTTCGAATACGAAAATAAAGACGAATCCGCAGCAAGTTTATTGCCAGATCCTAATATAGTGATGCGCTATTATCGTTCCGTTAAACAATTTGAATCTTAAAATTATGTCAGAAAATTTATTAAATACTTCCAATATAAAAAAGTTAAATTCTAAAAAAGGAATGTTGGCTTTACTACGTAGAGAACCGTTAAATTACGAAAAAGCAATTCGTTATGTAGATTACGAAAAAGAATTAAAAAAACTTCAAGTAGAATTAATTAAGTTACAAACTTGGGTAATTAATAACGATAAAAAAGTAGTGATTATTTTTGAAGGTCGCGATGCCGCAGGAAAAGGTGGTGCAATACGACGAATTACCGAAAAAATGAATCCTAGACATTTACGAATTGTAGCCTTGCCAAAACCAACCGAGGAAGAACAAACACAATGGTATTTCCAAAGATATATAAACCAATTGCCAAAAGGAGGTGAAATTGTATTTTTTGATCGTAGCTGGTATAATAGAGCAGTGGTAGAACCCGTAAATGGGTTTTGTACCGAATCGGAATACAAAATATTTATGAATCAAGTAAATGATTTTGAACGAATGCTAACCGAATCTGGAACTATTTTGGTTAAAATGTACATGTCCATTTCTAAACGAGAGCAAGAAAAACGTTTTAGAGATATTAAAACCAATCCATTAAAGCAATGGAAAATGACTTCAGTTGATGAAAAAGCACAAGAATTATGGAATGATTATACAGCATATAAGCGTAAAATGTTTGAAAACACTAAAAAAGGAAAATTACGTTTTAAAATTATTCGTGCCAACCGAAAAACAAGTGCACGATTAGATGTTATCAAGCATATTCTTAAGAAAATACCATACGATAAAGATTTAAAAGTCTAATTGTGGAAGTTTCTAAATTTGCTATTGGTGATGAGGTATCCGTTTTGGATGATGTAATTGACGGAACTGTTATTGCAATTCATAGTAAGCGAATTACAATTATTGACGCTAATGAATTTAGGTATTCGTATAATGAAAGTGAACTGGTACTTAAAAAAACATTTGATTTTAAACTACAAAAAGAAGCAATTTTAAAAAATAAAAAATCTATTAATTCTAATAATAAAGGCAAAGCTAAAAAGAGACTACTTTTGGAAGTAGATTTACACATCCATCAAATAACCGATTGTAATACTAAAAATTGGTCTAATTTTGAAATTTTAAGTTATCAATTAAATCATGCAAGGCAAAAAATGGCTTACGCTATGAAAAATAAAATTCCGAAA
>CAMZLT010000134.1 GCA_947311745.1 uncultured Flavobacteriaceae bacterium
GCATTAATTTCAGCGTCACTCATGCGTTTAATTTCCATCTCTAACATTATTAGCAAATCAAATAGTAGTTTTGAATATTCTTTAAGTATTACTTCTAATTTTAAAGCTTTTTCCTTTCTTTCTTTTTCTAATTTTTTAACACTAGTAAAAAATGAACTTTCTAGCCTTTCGTTATACATACTAAAAATTTCCAAATACGTACTATGTACCTGCTGATGCACCGCTTCGATATCTCTATATTCTTTAATAGGAGTTAAAGCTTGGCCATCACCATAATACCATTTACCAAAATCACACGTAGTGTAATTTATTGGAGTACTAATTTTTGCATTATTAATATTACCCAATTGTATCAGTATTTGCACATTTGACACCCAAGAAACGTGTGCTGTTTTTGCAAGCCTCAAATGACTAATCATTTCTGCTCGCTTACTTGTTGCTGTATCTAAATTCAGTTCAGAATCTATAGTATTATTTAAATTTTGCGAAGAATTTTCTATACTTCTTTGTTTAGATTCTTGTTGAATTTGTTCCTTACGAGCAATTAATTGCTCTATTTTTTTCTCTAATTCACTCATTGTTAGTTGTGTTTACTGTTAGTTATATTTGTTGTTTTTTTTCTAAATCTAAAATAAATAATTACAACATGCAAATTTGAATTATTTTTTTAAAGTCGTATCTGAAAAAACACTCAAAAAAATACGTTTACTTTATAAATTCTACTTCTGGTTGTGCAAATTTTTGTGTATCAAAAAATCCTTGTTCAGCCATCCATTTATCGTTATAAATCTTACTCATATATCTTGAACCATGATCAGGAAAAATAATAACCACTTTTGAATTCTCATCAAATTCTCCTTGATTTGCAAGTTGAATCGCTGCTTGCATTGCAGCACCACTAGTATAACCTGCAAAAATCCCCTCGGTCATTGCAATTTGTCTTGCCCTATGTGCGGCATTTTCATCAGATACTTTCTCAAATTTATCAATAATATCAAAGTTAGTAGCTGTTGGAATTAAATTTTTTCCTAATCCTTCTATTCGATATGGATATATTTCAGAAGTATCAAATTCTCTTGTCTCATGAAATTTTTTCAAAATTGAACCAAAAGCATCAACTCCCAAAATTTTAATATTTGGATTTTTTTCTTTTAAAAATCGTGCTGTACCTGAAATCGTTCCTCCTGTACCACTTGCAGCAACAAGGTGCGTAATTTCACCATTAGTTTGTTCCCAAATTTCTGGTCCTGTAGAATAATAATGAGCATCGGCATTTAATTGATTAAAATACTGATTTATGTATATAGAATCTGCTGTTTCTTCATGCAATCGTTTTGCAACTTGATAATATGAACGCGGATCATCTGCCGATACATGTGCAGGACAAACATACACTTTTGCCCCCATTGCTTTAAGCATATCTATTTTATCCAAAGAGGATTTTGAACTTACTGCTAAAATACACTCGTATCCTTTTATAATACTAACCATTGCTAAACTAAATCCTGTATTACCAGAAGTTGTTTCAATAATTGTAGTACCTTTCTTTAAAATACCTTGTCTTTCTGCTTGTTCAATAATATGAAGTGCGATTCGATCTTTTGTAGAATGACCTGGATTATACCCTTCTAATTTGGTAAAATAGTCTCCTTTTAATCCTTCTGTTATTTTATTAAGTCTTATCATTGGTGTACTACCGATAAGTTCTAATACATTATTTGTAATTCCTAATTTCTGTTTCATTGGTTTAAAATAATTGTCCTTTATAAAGACATGTACAACATACTTTTTTTTATGAGGTTTAATTAGTATGTATATAAAATCTAATAATGATTAAACAATATCAACGTGCAAATTTAATACTATTTTTTTAATTTTTCTAAATTATTTGTTAACTCCTTCTAAATTCAATAAAAATGCATAATCAACAGCGATATCTTTTAGAGCATTAAAACGTCCTGAAGCTCCTCCATGTCCCACTTTCATATCGGTATGAAGTAATAAAACATTCGAATCGGTTTTTAATTCTCGTAATTTTGCAACCCATTTTGCTGGTTCAAAATACTGTACTTGAGAATCGTGCAAACCTGTGGTTACTAATAAATTTGGATATTCTTTTGCAATAACATTATCATAAGGAGAATATGATTTCATATAATCATAATATTTTTTATCATTTGGATTTCCCCATTCGTCATATTCGCCAGTTGTTAAGGGAATACTTTCATCCAACATCGTTGTTACTACATCTACAAATGGTACTGCCGCAATAACACCGTTAAAAAGATTTCCTTGCATATTGATAACAGCCCCCATTAATAATCCTCCTGCGGAACCTCCTTCGGCATATAAATGCTTTTCGGAAGTATATTTTTTTTCAATTAAAAATTTTGCAGCATCGATAAAATCGGTAAATGTATTTTTTTTATTTAAAAATTTCCCGTTCTCGTACCAATCTCGTCCTAAGTATTGACTACCTCTAATATGTGCAACTGCATAAACAAAACCTCTATCTAATAAACTTAGACGATTACTACTAAAACGATCTTCTAAGGTATATCCATACGATCCATAAGCGTACAGTAACAATGGCGTATCAGCAGAATATTTTGTGTTTTTATGACGAACAATTGAAATTGGTACTTTTTTTCCATCTCTAGCATTTGCCCATACACGCTCACTAACGTAATTATTTTTATCAAAATCTCCTAAAACCTCTTGCTCTTTTTTGATTTCTTGTGTTTTATCCTTCATATTAAAATCAATAACCGAACTTGGTGTAGTAAACGATTGATATCCATACCGTAAAATATATGTATCAAATTCTGGGTTTCCATGAACTCCTGCCGAGTAGGTTTCTTCGTTAAACGGAAGGTAATAATCCTCTGCATCATCCCATCTTTTAATTCGTATTTCCCCCAATCCATTGGTACGCTCTTCTAAAACTAAATATTCCTTAAAGATTGAAAAATCCTCTAGCAATGTATCTTTTCTATGCGGAATTTCATCTATCCAATTTTTAATATCCGTTTCACTTTCTGGAGTTTTCATTATTTTAAAATTCTTTGCTCCGTCTTTATTTGTATGAATATAAAAATGATTTTTATAATGTGAAACATGGTATTCTAGTTCTTTTATTCGTTTTTGAAAGATACAAAACTCTCCATTTGGATTAGTAGCTTCTAAAATCCTATACTCCGTAGTTAATGTACTTGTAGAACCTATCACCAAATATTTTTTAGATTTTGTTTTATACACAAACACATCAAAAGTATCATCTTTCTCAAAATAAACTTCTACATCTTCGGCAACAGGAGTTCCGACAATATGCTTCATAACCGTTGTACTACGTAAAGTTTTAGAGTCTTTTTTTGTGTAGAAAATAGTTTTATTATCTGCTGCCCAAGTCGTACTTCCTGTGGTATTTTCAATTTTTTCGGGATATATTTTTCCTGTCTTAATATTTTTAATTTGAATTGTATATTGCCTCCTACTAACTGTATCTACTCCAAAAGTAACAAATTCATTATTTGGACTTACACTAAAGCTATTAAGAGCATAATATTCATATTTTTCAGCCATTTCATTGACATCAAAAAGAATTTCCTCTTTAGCTTTTAAATTATTTTTTTTTCGTGAATAAATAGGATATTGCCCCCCTTTTATGTATTTAGTAATATAAAAATAATTATTTGACTTATGCGGAACAGAGCTATCCTCTTCCTTTATACGAGATTTCATTTCGACAAACAATTCTCCTTTAAAATCTTTGGTGTGTGCAGTTATTTTATCGTAATACGCATTTTCATCCTCTAGATACTTTAACACTTTAGGATTTTCTCTTTCGTTTAACCAATAATAATTATCAATTCTAACATCATTATGCTTTATTAATTTTTTTGGTTTTTTTTCTACTGTTGGAATTTTGATATTTTTCATAAGTGTAGGTTGTAAATTTTAAAATCACATATAAAATGAAGTGCCTAAAAACAAAAAAACCTCTTAAAAAAATAAGAGGTTTATATTGTGATCGCGATAGGATTCGAACCTATGACCGTCTGCTTAGAAGGCAGATGCTCTATCCAGCTGAGCTACGCGACCAAAAATCAAAATGTCGGGGTGGCAGGATTCGAACCTGCGGCCTCCACGTCCCAAACGTGGCGCGATAACCGGGCTACGC
>CAMZLT010000135.1 GCA_947311745.1 uncultured Flavobacteriaceae bacterium
ATTGCAGCTTTACCAACAGCATTCATTGCTAAAGCAGAAAATACTACAGGAACCATTCCTCCAACAAATAACATAGCTAAAACAGGTGCTTTAAAAATGTTAATTCCGCCAATTCCTGTAAAAGTTACATAAGCAGCAAATAAAGCCAAAGAGGTTAATGCAGCAGAAGCAATAGCAAAACCTTTACCAGTTGCTGCGGTTGTATTACCAACAGAATCTAAAATATCGGTACGTGTTCGTACAATATCTTCTTGTTCGCTCATTTCGGCAATTCCACCTGCGTTATCGGATATAGGTCCGAAAGCATCAATAGCTAATTGCATAGCTGTCGTTGCCATCATTGCTGAAGCAGCCATTGCAACACCATAAAATCCTGCAAAAGCATACGAAGCCCAAATTGCACCTGCAAATAATAAAACAGAAGGAAAAGTAGATATCATACCTGTTGCTAAACCTGCAATAATGTTTGTTCCTGCTCCTGTACTAGATTGTTGTACAATTTTAATAATTGGTTTTTTACCTAAACCTGTATAATATTCGGTTACTGATGAAATAGCTCCACCAACTACAAGACCAACTATGGTTGCATAAAATACACGCATAGAGGAAATGTTTTTTATTCCTTCACCAAAGAAATCCATTTTTAAAGTTTCTGGCAACATATATTGTACCAAAACATAACTTGAAATCATTACCAAAACAATTGAAGTCCAGTTACCAACATTTAAAGCTGCCATTACTTCTTTTTCTTTAGCATCGTTAGATTTTATTTTAACTAGCATTGTTCCGATTGCGGAAATAATAATTCCTACACCTGCAATAGCCATTGGTAATAAGATTGGTCCTATTCCGCCAAAAGCATCTTGGATATTTCCTCCCATATCTTTAATAATATAGTTACCCAATACCATTGCTGCTAAAACTGTTGCTACATACGAACCAAATAAATCTGCTCCCATTCCTGCAACATCACCAACATTATCACCTACATTATCTGCAATTGTAGCTGGGTTTCTAGGATCATCCTCTGGAATTCCTGCTTCTACTTTACCCACTAAATCTGCACCAACATCAGCTGCTTTTGTATAGATTCCTCCACCAACACGAGCAAATAAAGCAATAGATTCTGCTCCTAAAGAAAAACCTGCTAAAGTTTCTAAAACAATAGTCATGTCTTCAGTAGAAGTCCAAACTCCTCCCATAAATTTATGGTAAAAGAATATAAAAAATCCTGTTAAACCTAAAACTGCTAAACCAGCAACACCTAATCCCATAACTGTTCCCCCTCCAAAAGATACTTTTAAAGCATTTGGCAAACTAGTACGAGCTGCTTGTGTGGTTCTTACATTTGTTTTTGTAGCGATTTTCATTCCCATATTTCCTGCCAAAGCAGAAAAAATTGCTCCGAATATAAATGCAACTACTATTAAAATATGCGTTGTTGGTACTACAATAGATACTATTGTCAGTAAAACACTTACGATTACTACAAAAATAGCAAGTAAACGGTACTCTGCGTTTAAAAATGCTAAAGCACCTTCGTAAATATGATCTGAAATTTCTTTCATTTTACCATCTCCAGCATCTTGTTTTAACACCCAAGAACTTTTCATAAACATGTAAGCTAAACCTACTATTGCCAATATTACAGGCAAATATATCATCATTGAAGCCATATATAATTTTTAAAAATTGATTAATTTTAATTTAAAACGGTTGCAAAAGTACATAATCTTACTAAGATTACAAAACTTATATTAAAAACTAATTCAACTACTTATAAAAAAGTATATTCTAGTAAAGCCATATTTATGAAAAATTTAGTTTTATTTATTCAAAATTATAGTAATTTGCACCGATTAAATATATTAAAGAATGAAAGTATCTATTTTACTAGTTATTACAAGTGCTATTTTATTTGTTTCGTGCGAAAAAAATTATAGATTTAAACTAGAAACACCTAAGACCGTTACCAACAACGGAAAATTTACTGCTAAATTAACCGAAATTAACAACCAACCTATTGATTCTGTTTTGTATTCGCTAGACGGAAAACCTGCTAGCAAAAACAATTCTTTTGATTTGTCAAATGCTAGATTAGGACAGCATACCGTTACTGCCATTGTATTTTATGCTGGTAATAAAAATAAAAGTGTTTTAAATACTGTAATGAAATTAGCCGAAAAAGCACCAAAATTTTATTCGTATGAAATTGTAAACACTTACAACCACGATAAAACAGCTTTTACACAAGGTTTAGAATTTCACGATGGGTATTTATACGAAAGTACTGGTCAAAAAGGAGAATCAAACATCCGAAAGGTAGAATTAAAAACAGGAAACGTTTTAAAAAGTAAAAAAATAGATGCCGCATATTTTGGAGAAGGCTCTACAATTTTTAATAACAAAATACACATGTTAACATGGCAAAGCAATCTAGGTTTTGTGTTTGATTTAGAATCTTTTGAAAAAGAAGGCACTTTTACTTACGGAAAAAGTGTAGAAGGTTGGGGTTTAACACACGATACTAAATACTTAATAAAATCGGATGGTTCAAAAAGACTTTGGTTTTTAGACCCAAAAACGCACAAAGAAATTAAATTTATTGAAGCATATACTAATAAAATTAGTACTTCAAAAGGCATAAATAAACTTAATGAATTAGAATATGTAAAAGGAAAAGTTTATGCTAATGTTTGGCAAAAAAACTTCATATTAATTATAAACCCTTCTGATGGAACAATTGAAGGTGTCGTTGATTTGAAAGGTTTGCAACAAAAAGCAGGACAAAGTGGTGAAAACAATGTCTTAAACGGAATTGCTTACGATGCAGAAAACGATAAATTATTTGTTACAGGTAAACGTTGGGAAAAACTTTTTGAAATTAAATTAAAAGAAAAGTAATATTTAATAGAAAATAAAGTTTTATAATTAAACTTTGCTTTAAACAATAATTCTAATACAAATAAAATGCGTTACCTATATAGTATATTCATCGTTTTACTAATTGTATCTATTTCATCTTGTAGAAAAGATTTTAGCACTTCGTTAAGTAACGGAAACCTAAAATTTTCAAAAGATACTATTTTTTTGAATCGTGTTTTTGATAATATTAGCTCTAGCACACATCGGTTTACGGTAAAGAATACTAGCAATTCGGATATTACTATTCCTGTAATTGCATTAGAACGTGGCGACAATTCGTTTTATAGATTAAATGTTGATGGTATTGCAGGAAAATCCTTCCAAAACATTGATATTCTTGCAAAAGATAGCATCTTTGTTTTTGTTGAAGCAACTGTAGATTTTAGTCAAGTTACCGATTTAGAATTTATGTATCGCGATAAAATTTTATTTGATTCTGGTGTAAACCAACAAAAAGTAGATTTAGAAGCACAAGTTGTAGATGTGCATTTAATTCGTCCAGATCGTACTGCAATAGAAAACGGATTTACCTACGAACAAATTGTTTTAGGACAAGATGCGGATAATAATAACATAACTATACGAGGTACGAACCTAACTAACGATACTGTTTTTACCAACGACAAACCTTGGTTAATTTACAATTATATTGGTGTTCCTTCTGGAAAAACATTAACAATTGAGGCTGGAACAAACGTGCATTTTCATGCCAATTCTGGAATTATAGTACAAGAAGGAGGTACGCTAAAAATAAACGGAACGCTTACCGAAAAAGTAATTATTCAAGGAGATAGATTAGAGGAAGTATATCAAGATATTCCTGGACAATGGGGAACGATTTGGCTTTTAGAAGGAAGTGAAAATTCTAAAATTACACACGCACAAATTTACAATGCAACTATTGGTGTTTTAGCAGACTCAAACACTAGCATATCTGCAAATACTTTAGAAATTAATAATTCTGAAATTTACAACACAACTAGTTTTGGTATGCTTGGCAGAAATGCAAAAATCACTGCAAATAATTTGGTAATTGGTAATACAGGAAGTTCTGCTTTTGCTAATATGCTTGGCGGAACGTATAATTTTACACATTGCACTTTAGCAACCTATTGGCGAAATTCAAACAGACAAGATGCTGCATTATCGTTAAGTAATAATTTACAAATTAGTCAAACCGATTTTTTAGTTAGCGATTTAACCGCTAAATTTACCAATTGTATTCTTTACGGAAATCAAAATTTAGAACTAAATCTCAATAAATTAAATGATGCTTCGTTTACTTATTTATTTAAAAATTGCTTGATACGATTTAACGATAGTAACAATCAATTTGATGCGGATCCGTTATATGATTTCACCAATACAACGCATTATCAAAATACTATTTTTAACCAAGACCCTGATTTTAAAAACACCAACGCAAATGAGGATGTTACTAGCTTAGAAATAGGTGATAATTCTGCTGCAAACGGACAAGCAGATACTGCAATATTAAATACAAATACGATACTACAAACCGATATTTTAGGCGTAAACAGAATGACTTTACCTGATATTGGAGCATACCAACATGTTACTTTTGAGGAGGATTAACCAAGCTACATTTATCTAACTTTATCACTTCAAATAAATCATTTTCATAGCCAATAAATAAACCTTTAACAGTAATAGTATCACCTTTTTTTAAATTCTGACTTTCTTTAAATTTACAGAAAACAGTTTCGTTTATAGTAATTCCTGTTTTATTTCCCTCTAACTGTGTAACCTTTCCTGTTATAGTTATTACTTTATCTTTATACTTTTCGGAAGCCATTTTACTATTTGTAGTAAATTCCTTGGTAAAAGGAGTAGCTGTCGTAATAAAATCGGCTTTTGCCTTTTTAATATTCTTTGGTGCTGCCATTACATAATTGTAGCCAAAAAAACCACCAATTATTACTATTACTACTGCTACAATTAAAATTCTTTTTTTACTCATGATGAATATGTTTTTAATCTTTGACGAAAAAATAAAACACAACTTACTAATAACAATAATTATTTTTTTATTTGTAAGGTACTAAAAAAAGATACGTCTTAAATATCGAGCCGATATGGCAAATTAAATATAAATTTAAACAAATATGAAAAAATTAATTCCATTAGTAATTATTGCATTAATAAATCTTAATGCAACTGCACAAAGTAAATTCACAACAAAAAGTGGTATGTTACAATTTGAAGCCTCAACAGATAATTTTGAACCTGTAGCTGCAACTAACGAAACTACAAGTGCTTTATTAACATCTGACGGTACGTTAAAAGTAGTAAGCTTTATTGAAGGATTTCAATTTAAAAAGAAATTAATGCAAGAACATTTTAATCAAAAACGTTTTATGAATTCTGAAAAATTCCCTAAAGCCATTTTTTCTGGTAAAATTGCAGGGTTTAAAGAAGGTGTTTCAGGAGAATACAGCTTAACAGGAGATTTAACCATTCATGGAACAACCAAACCAATTACTACAAAAGTTACGGTAATGTATGAGGAAAGTATACATTATGTTAAAACAAATTTTAATGTTGAAGTTGCTGATTATGGCATTAATATTAAAAGTAAAATTGCAAAAAAAATTGCAAAAACAGTACATATCAAAGTAGATTTAGAATTGAAATAATAAAATACTACCTATTTTTTAAAAAGCTACTCGTTTGAGTAGCTTTTTTTTATGGTTGTAATCGTTCTATTTTCCAAGAATAATCTTTTTGAAGTGTGTATCGTATTCTGTCGTGCATTCGATTTGGTCTGCCTTGCCAAAATTCTATAGAAATTGGTTTAATTAAAAATCCTCCCCAGTTTTTGGGTCTAGGGATTTCTTTACCTTTAAATTTTTCAGTGCATTTTTCTAGCTTTTTGTGTAGCATTTCTTTAGAAGCAATTACCTCACTTTGGTTAGAAGCCCAAGCTCCTAATTTAGAGCCATCTGGTCTGGATTCAAAATATCCATCGGAAAGATTTTTAGCAAGTTTTTCGGCAATTCCTTTTATAATAACTTGCCTTTCTAAGCCTTGCCAAAAAAACGAAAGGCATACCTTTGGATTTTCTTGTATTGCTTTTCCTTTTTCACTATGATAATTGGTGTAAAATACAAATCCTTCCCAAGTAATTTTTTTTAATAAAACAATTCGATTTTTAGGAAAACCATCTACTCCTATTGTTGCGATATTCATAGCGTTAGCTTCTCCTTTTTCGGTAGTTTCTGCCTCTAAAAACCACTGCTGAAATAACTCCATTGGATTTTCAGAAATAGTAGATTTGGTTAATTCGTTTTTACGATATACTTTTCGGTAATTACTTAAATCTTTCATTACAAATTAAATTGTGTACAAAGTTACAATATAATTCCAATTTAAATTGTTTTATAATGATTGCTTTTTTAAAGATTAAAAAAATATAATCACCTCTTAACCAATACAGTATAAAATACATTATCTATTACAACACTATAAACACCGCTACTTAAATGCGAAATATCATAAACGGTTTGTTTGGAGTAGGTTTGTACCAATTTACCTAAAACAGAATATATTTCTACTTTTTTTATATTTTGCGTTGTTTCTATCTTAAAAGTGTTTGTAGTTGGGTTTGGATAAAGTACCATTTTAGTATTTATTGTATTATCCGTAGTACTTACAGGATAATTGCCATAAACTGCATAATCACCATTTGGTGCAGTTATGGTTAAAGTAGTATCATTGTTTGTTAATTCGTAGGTGAATGGTCCTGGAGCGTTATGTTCAAAAAAATTGAAATATAGTTCTCTATAACTTATGTTATCTGCAAACGAACATTCTGCAATACCAAAAGTCATATCATAAAAATAAAATTCGTTTAATGAGGAAGGAAAATATAAAGAATACATCTGCATATCAACAATACAAATACGAGATGCTATATTACCATCATCGTAGCTTTCGCTTTGATTTCCTAGAAAACTCATAAAAGCAGGATAATCTAATAACTCTAAATTATTAGGAGGCAAATTAGCAACTCCTCCTATTTGCAAATTATTTAAATACCAATAATTAGTTGTTAAATTGCTAGGTGTGGGATTATAAAATCGATTTGAATATGTAATACTATTGCCATTAAAATTTGTTATAATAAGTTCCTTAGTACCATCTGCTAAATCTGATATTGTATATGTAAAATCATTATTTATACCATCTGTAAAAATACTAATATATGGGTTCATAAAATTTTGTAAATCCACACTACAATTATCTGTATTATTTATTAAAGTAAAATCTGAAAAAGAAAAAGTATCTATACCAGAGTACTGAATATGCCCATTGAACCCCATATCACACCAACCTTCTACCAAATCACTATAAACAAATCTTTTATTTTTTGAAGTAATATAATTACCCGTTCCGAAAAAAATTGTATATGCAAAAGGAAAGTACACCAAATCACTAGGTGCATTTGTTTCTACCGAATCAACAGTAATGCTTTTGACGTACCATTTTGTCGAAAATACCAAATCAGGATGCTGTCCAAACAACTCAAAGGACATAATTAATACTAAAATAAAAAGTGCTTTTTTCATGGGTTTGTTTTTTAAAGGTTAAAGATATGAAAAAATGGGTAAAATATAGTTTTACCCATTTTTTAAAACTCTATTTATTGAGGGTTAGACCAACAATAATAAATATTATTGTTCTTTTAAAACTTATTCTAGTGATGATTTACATTTTTATTTATTAATTGCCATTCATTATTATCCTTTTTATAGATCAATAATCTTGAATTATTTGTGCCTAAATCTGAATTGTTAAAAAATATCTGGTAACCTACAATTGCTATATCTTTATTCTTATTATAAATAGGCTTTGAAATACTAATTTGAGGATAATTTTCTTTGTGATTTGGTCTAAATTTAAATGTTTTTTTTGGATGAGCAATAATAATAACATTAGTATTATTAATATTATTTTTATTCCAAAAAATACTATCATTTTGATTTTTTAAATAATTTAGAGTTTTCTTATCAATGATACTATCATTAACACAATTAACGTGATTAAATCCAAATTTTAAATATTTACTATATTTTTCTGATAAATTACCATATTTAACATTCTTTCTTTTTTGGCTTTCAAATTTGATAAAAAGAGAGTCATATTTTTTTTTGTCGTATTTATAAATATAATAATATTTTAAACAATCCATATTGTATTTCCCTTTTTCTAACAAATACAAGGTATCATTTTTTGAAATGTTTTCTAGATTAATTATTTTATTCAGAATGATATAGTCGTCATCTTTTTGAATATTTAAACAACTTGTTAGTAAAACAAGAATAAAAGATATAATCAAATATTTATTCATTACAAGATTTTTTATTTGTACTCTGATTATTATTGAGTGTTTCATTCATTATTATATTATTTGCATGCTGTTGTTCTGTTACAGTTAAATTATCTGAAAAAACGTTTTCAGAACTTAAACTACCCCAAACTAATTTTTTTGCGTAATCTAAAGAAATGATTTCATTATTTATTTTTATATTATTTTTTGTAGCATAATCACGTATTGCATTAGCTAAATCATCAATGAAATCAACATAAATATCATGCATCTCATTTTGAAGATTTAAAGAAATCGTACTATTTATAAGGTTAACATTAGGGTAATTAGGATCATTTTTATATGCTTCGCAAGCACTATTTAAACTAGCATATTGTGGATAGATAGTTAAAAGTAAATTATCATGAAATAAATTGATGATATAAGCATGCAAAAACTCATGAAAAAGGTAAGTAACAATGGTAATATCTGATGCTTGATTTAAGAAGGCGGGATTAAATTGAATATTTACTTGTTTACCAGTTAATCCTGAAATGAAAGGATTTGTTCTAACAAAATCAGTTTTTGCAACTACCGTTATTGGTAAATTAGCATTGGATTCAATGAATATATGTCTTGTATCGTTTTCAATAAAAGAATTAAATATTTTTTGACCAAATGGATTATCTTGTAAAAATTCTTTGGTTAGAAAAGTGTTACCAATTAATGTACGATTACATTCACTTAGATTTAAATTATTGATGATTGGTGATTCGGTTACTGAATTAAAATCAAAATTTGAACAACCTCCAGAACTGTTATTTTGTAAAAAATCAAGTATTTGATTTGCAACATCTGGATATTGTGTAGTCCATTCTATTTGTTGAGCGTTTAGATTGTTGCATAATTCATGATTTAATGATGCTATCAAAGTTAAATCTATTTCAACAACAACTCCATCTGTATGATTTTCGTTAGCATTATCATTTGGGTTTGCCAAACAATTACAATCATTATCAAACCCCCACTCACAATCATTTACGGAATTACAATCATCATCACATGGGTTTCTTAATGGATTAGATCTACTTTTTTGATTATTAAAATATTCCTCGCAAGTAGAAACTGTCACATAAGTACAATGAATACCTCCTCCACAATCAACAACTTCAATTTCAATTACAAGACATTCTATACCATAACCACCAGTCCCTCCATTTCCAGAACTACCACCTGTATTGCCACCAGTATTAGAACCTCCACTTCCACTATCTCCACCTGTAGAACCACCTCCACCTGTAGAACCGCCACTGTTTGGAGGACAAGGGTTTCTATACGTTTGCTCCACTCTGACTCCATTATTAAAAACATTCATCCCAATAAAAGAGCCTTTTCTATTATATACCCTTATTTTCCCTGTGAATACTGATAAATTATTTAAATTAGATGTCATTCTCAACCAATTGACATCTGGTATAAATTCCAAAAAATAACCGTAATTACTTCCTCTAGAGTTTGTCTTTAAAATATAATTAATAAACGAATATTCTAAGCTATCAACTTCTTTATTCATTTTAAAGGTATAATTGCTTATATTTTCGTGATTTGTAACTTGTTTTATTTTTTCAGTGTCTAAAGTTCCAATTATTAAATCGGGTGTGTTTTTATTCAAACTCGAATAAGTGTTTTTTAATGTAAATTTTAAATCTTTACCATTGGTGTTTTTCAAATCACTTATGATATTTGGTATATCTCTAGCAGATATAGTTTTAGTGGTGACTTTTTCAATTTGGCTATTTAAAGTTTCTTTATCTAATACACCATCTGTTTTACAACTAAATGAAATGATTAAGATTAATAATATTATTGAAATTTGTTTTATTATATTTTTCATATTTTGATTTTATTGAAAGGCTTTTTTTCTTTCAAAGTTAATAATTTTTTACAATATGTTACTTCACATCAAAATATTGATTTTTAAATGTTTCTAGGTATTGCATTTTTTTTTAAATGGTTAGTTTCTATATTATGTGAAGTTTATCTAGATTAGTTTCCTTTTCTTTTAACCGTTATTGCTTTTTAAAGCCCTGTATTGACAGTCACATGTGCCTAACTTGATTATATGATTAATTTGAAGTAATTCAGCTCTTATATAAAAATGCTTCTTACAACTTCTAGCACCTTCGGAAATGCTAAATCAAACCAAAAAAACAAACACAATAAATTAATTACAAATTAAAAA